>JAWUVZ010000001.1:0-13639 GCA_034112105.1 Glaciecola sp.
TATATAGGAATGAATAATGAAAGTTAGTACACAACGATTCAAATTAAAAAGACTAGTCCTAATTACAGGATTAGTATTTGGCATGGCGGCATGTGGCAATGACGATCTTGCGCCGCCACCGTCTCCCCCTGCAGCCAATAATTTACCTGTCATATCTAGTACTGCATTGACTGCAGCGGATGAAGGTCAGGCATATACTTATACGTTTACAGCCACTGATGCTGATGGAGACGCGTTGACTCGCGCTGCTACAACGATCCCAGCATGGTTGACATTTGATGCTGCTACCGGCGTACTTTCTGGCACTCCTGCGGATACAGATGTTGGTAATCATGATGTTACTTTAACGGTTACTGATGGCACAGATACGGCAACTGAATCATTTACAATTATTGTAACAGCTGCATCAGATCAAATAGCTCCTGCATTTACAAGTACCCCAGTAACGACTGGTAATGTCGGCGATGCATATTCTTATACCGCAACAGCAGAAGATGGTAACTTTGATGCCTTAGAGTTCTCTGAAGTAACTGTTCCGGCTTGGGCTTTATTTGACGCAGCAAGCGCCACCTTATCTGGAACACCAGATGCTGAAGGTAGCTACGACGCTGAGATACTAGTCAGTGATGGAACTGATTCCGTTTCTCAGTCATTCGCCATTGTTGTTGCACCCGCTCCAGTAGTTGTCTTATCTGTCTTTGAAAATACAGTATTAGCAGAGTGGGCACCTTGGGCTTGTTGTGACAACGGCATTGAGCCGAGCGTAGTTACTGACGATGCAGAACATGACCAAGCCGTTGAATTTGGTGTTACAACGGGAACTGTTCAAGGCTTCACTTCTCGCGACACAGACGGTGCAGCGGGTGGCATGCCATTTGATGCAAGTTCTTTTGCGGACGGTGGTTTTTTAACATTTGAGTTGAAGTTAGTTACTCAAGCTACTTTAGGCCCTAGAGACTGGCTTATAAAGCTAGAAAACCCCGGAGGAGGAACATTCGCTGAACTACCCTTAACTTCGGCACCAGTAGTCGGTGAATGGAAAACGTATACATACAGTCTGGCTGCATTAGCTGCTGGCGGACTCAACCTTAGCAACATTGATTTATTCATGTTTTTCCCAGCTTTCGGTGCTGATAGTGCAGGCGCAGTTTATAGAATTGATAACGTGTTAATAAAAGCGCCAGCTGAGGTTACGACACCTCCACCTTCTGGCGAACCCACGGTAGCATTAAGTATTTTTGAAAACGCAGCATTACCAGAATGGGCTGCTTGGATAAATGACGGTGGTGCTATAGAATTAGTCACAGATGATGCTGAGCATGGCGAAGCGACTAAATTTACGTTGACCGCGCCTTCTGTAGCTGGCTTTACTGCTCGCGAAGTAGATGGTGCTGTTGGTGGTATGCCATTTGATGCTTCAGCTATTGCAGCGACTGGAAGTATCACATTTGAGTTGAAACTGCTTAGGGCGCCAGATGCCGGTGTGGTTGATTGGAAATTCAAAGTCGAAGGAGCTGGTGCTAGTGAGCTTAGTCTGTCAGCTAGTAATGAGGGACATACAACACCAGTGCTTGATACATGGCAAACTTATACGTTCCCCATATCAGCACTTACCGGGCTAGATCCAAGTAGTATGGATTTGTTTATGGTATTCCCTAATTACAACGAAGCGGCAGGTGCAGAGTTCCTCTTGGATAATGTCAAAATAATAACCGGTGGCGATACCGGCGATGACGACACAGGCGGCGGCACCGGACCTACAGGCGGGATTGCTGATATTGGTAATACTGGCTTAGTAACTAATGGTGGTTTTGAGACTGGTACGCTTGATGGTTGGCTTGCCGAGGGTGCTAATATCTCTGTTGAGCTAGATGATATGGGTATGTATCTAGCGAAAGTAGTCGCTCCAGAAGCGCAATCTCCATTTATTAGACAATCACGAATTGGTGAAGGTGTTATTACTGCTGGCCAAGCATTAACTGTTTCGTTCGCTATGAAGGGAATAGTTGAAGGTGCTGGTGGTGTAGTGAATGCATTACTTTTCACTGAAGCACCTTCAGGTGTTAGTAAAACAGATAATCTTGCTCCAGGATTAGTCCCGACAGCTGAGTGGACGACCTATACTTATAACGTTACTGCAGGTACCGACACAGAGTGGGGTGTGGCATTATTACTACAACCGGCTTGTGGCGCGGTAGTTGGTTGTGAAGTGACGGCTTATTTTGACAACATCAGTATTACAGCTCAATAATTACTTATCCGTGCCTAATCGCACGGTTTAATTAATGTGCATTCCGAAAAGGTTTACAATGTAAGTTGTAAACCTTTTTTATTTCTTGTATTCCTATATTTGCAACTAACTCGTATCTTCATCATAGATTAAATCTTCTAACAGCATCCCTTTAATTACTGAATGGCAAACGTTTACTAAAGACATCGCAGCAACAGGTGCTAATACTTGAGCAACAGGTGCTAATACTTCAGCAAAGGTCGCTAAATTTACTGCACTTCAAACGGGTCAACGTTATGCAGGAACATAAACTAAATCTGGTCGAGTGCTTACTTCAGATGCAAGTAATTCTATTGTACGGATCATCGTATTTCCTGATTTTGACGCAGTCGGCAACGAACGAACGCAAGACAATGTTATCTATTTTGACAACATCACCTTTAGTGTTAAATAAATTAAGCGATGGCTTGATTAACGGTAGTAAGCTATTTGTTCATAGAGATAGTTTATCTTATTAAAAACTCACTTTAAATGGTGGTTTTTTTGTTTTTCAGTCAGTGCAACTTAGCTTCTTTTCTATTCATTACTGTCAAATGCTCAAATTACTCCGTCCTTTTGTATACAGCTGCTCCAGTGGCGCTGGTTCCCTTAAACTATAAGTGTTGTTGATTTCATACAGAAAATTATTGCTTATTTACATCGGGTTACAGGAATTTTGATGATTTCTGTCTTAAAGCGTTGCCTAAAGGTAACACTTTACACTGGGTATCTCAGTTAGGTCGCTAACTAATTGTTTCAACCCTATGAAATATATAAATAAAGTAAAACTGGCACATATTCTGATAGAGAGTTAATGAGAAAACATTGTTTCTCAATAACTTTTAATGTAATTGGAGATTTATTATTATGACTACTAAACGGAATATATTCTTATCCATGGCAGCTTTTACCTTCACGCTTGCCTTGATTTCAACCAGTGCATTCTCAAATCAAGACTTGTTTACAACCCTAGATACTGACGCTGATAGCATGCTTTCTGCAACTGAAGCACAAGCTCATGAAGTGCTTTCTGAGTTATTTGATTCACTTGATATTGATGGTGACGGTTTTATTAGTCTTGATGAGTTCTCAGTAGCCAACTTAGACAAGTAATTTGCACAAACACATTTGATGTAACACAACGATCCCTGTCTTTGCCTCACGGACGAGGCTTTCCCTCCTTACTCTGGCATTAGTTCCTATCGTGCGACAAAATTTTTAGTTGATAAACTTGCTTTTATGCCAATAATCTCATCGCTAATACGCCTCATTCTGATGAAACTGAGCAAGCCGATAGCGATATTGTAAAATGCGGGACGCAGGCCAAAACATTGCTCAGCAATGAAGCAGTATTGCGATAGGAAGCGCGAGCGTTTCTCGGTACGTGGATAAACTAACGAGCTTATTTGATTTTCGGTCGATAGTAACAAGCAGTTTAGTTGATTGTTAACTAGAAGTAGTTCACGCAAATTTAAAGTAGGGATGCAGTAGTCATATTTGAGCTTAAATAGTCTATATTTATAGAAGGTTACGTAGTCAGCGTAAATATCGTAAAACCGATAACCAAACGTTGACCATAGATCGAAATCTTCTAGTAAGAAAGCGATCAAATCCTGTTTTTTTTGACCTCGATCAAGTAATATTCATAACCTTAAAATTACTGTAAATAATTAAGGTTGTGTCAATGAGTGATGATACTGAATTTAAAGAAGCTTTTAACGGATGGTATTTGTTAGTTATTTTGGGTACTCTGCTTGCACTCCCTCTTATGCATATACTCTCTGGTTGGTATGTATTCTTTTTCAGCAATCAATCTGTTTAGGTAGCTAAGTGACAATTGAACTAATTAAATCTGCAATAACGACAATTCCTGATTATCCAAAAAAGGGAATTATGTTTCGTGACGTAACAAGCGTCCTCCAAGATCATGAAGCTTTTACCGCTTGTATTGAGCAATTAAAATCTCAATTTAGTGGAATGATTTTCGATAAAATAGTTGGCACAGAAGCCCGAGGGTTCTTTTTTGGAGCGCCACTAGCATTGGAGATGGGACTTGGGTTTGTTCCAGTTCGAAAACCTGGGAAGCTACCAAGAGAAGTCATTTCTGAAACTTATGAATTAGAATACGGCACCGACACGTTAGAAATGCATAAAGATGCTATTCTACCAGGTGAAAGAGTGCTGATGATTGATGATCTGTTAGCTACAGGTGGCACTATGGTTGCTACTGCTAAGTTGATCCGACGGTTAGGCGGTATAACTGAACATGCTGGCTTTGTTATATCATTGCCTTCAATTGGCGGTGATAAAAAGTTAAAAGAACATGGTGTAACACCATTTAGTTTAATTGAATTTGAAGGTGAGTAGTTAACTATAATGAGCTATCAAGTATTAGCAAGGAAGTGGCGACCACAAAAATTCGCTGAGCTAGTGGGCCAAGAGCATGTTGTTAGTGCGCTTTCCAATGCCCTTGATAATGACAAATTGCATCATGCATATCTGTTTACAGGCACGCGAGGTGTTGGTAAAACGACCATAGCCCGAATCTTTTCTAAAAGCTTGAACTGCGAGACAGGGCAAAGTGCTACGCCATGCGGTGTTTGTGATGCTTGCAGAGATATCGACGAAGGTCGATTTGTCGATTTACTAGAAATTGACGCGGCTTCAAGAACAAAAGTCGAGGATACTCGCGAACTGCTTGATAATGTGCAATATAAGCCTACTCGTGGTCGTTTTAAGGTGTACTTGATAGATGAAGTCCATATGCTTTCAAAGCACAGCTTCAATGCACTACTGAAGACGTTGGAAGAGCCTCCTCCGCATGTTAAATTCTTATTGGCGACCACCGATCCACAAAAGCTACCTGTTACTATTTTGTCAAGGTGCTTACAGTTTAGTCTCAAGGCGTTGTCGAGAGAACAAATACAAAAACAGCTAGTGCATATTTTAACTCAAGAAAGTATTCCATCTGATGCTATCGCCTTGTCCCATTTGGCAAGAGCAGCACAAGGCAGTATGCGTGATGCTTTGAGCTTAACTGACCAAGCGATTGCTCAGGGAAATAACCAAATTACGTCGCAAATTGTGACGGATATGCTAGGTCTTTTAGATAAAAACCAAGTATTACGTTTAGTCAAAGCGGTTATTGAAAAAGATAGCCAAGAAGCACTAAGTCAGCTAGACGAAATTTGCGTTCATGCGCCCGATTACTCACAAGTATTATCAGAAATTTTAAGTTTGCTGCATCAAGTGTCCTTAACTCAAATAGTGCCTGATATATGTAAAATTGAAACCTTAAGTGCGCGAGCCGTTTATCAATTATCCAAATCTGTATCTGAAGAACATATTCAATTGTTGTATCAATTAGTGTTGCAAGGTAAGAAGGATTTACCCTTTGCTCCAGATGCATTTACAGGGCTGCAAATGACAATATTGCGAATGTTAGCATTTAGTCCTGCGCAAAAGATTCAGCTCGATTTAGAAAGTGCACACAGTGATGTTCTAGCAGAAAAAAAAACAGCTGACTTAGTTGATGCTAGTCCTACTGTCCTTGCAGAGCCCCGCATTATCGAAGTTCCTGAAGCTTCAACACAAAATAAACAAACCGAGTTAATTGCAACTAAACCACAAATTTCTGCACAAACACTTGACACCGAACTTTCTAAAAATACGCTATTAGTAGAACAAGTAGAACAAGTAGAACAAGTAGAACAAGTAGAACAAGTAGAACAAGTAGAACAAGATATTTTCAATATGTCTTTTGTGGATGAAGATTCCGATCAATCTATGTTTGATGAGTTTGATGAACTGCAGAATGAAGCGGAAACACAGCGTGAAAATGCCGCTAGTTTATTAACAACAGAAGTAACAGATTCAGCACTTCACACCATCAATGCAGAGACAAATAGTGATCAAATAACTGAGACTACACATGACAATTTAACAACAACTTCGGACCTACTTGCACTTCACGACTTACTCGAAAATGAAGAGCCGGAGGACGAAGCAGACACAGTGGAAGTTGAAAGTAGCACTCTTTCTTTGTTTGACCGCTTAATGAAGCAAGAAAATTCAATATTCGTTACCAATGACAATCTACTCGAATCAACGGTAAAAAAAGGTCCCGGGGGACTAGAAAATAAAACAACTCGAAATCCACTGACAGAAGGTGATGTGCCGCCTTGGAATAGTGATACTCCATCAGTTGTTATAACATCTGAGCCATCGGCTGACGTGGATTCTGCGCATTCGCCAGAACAAGTATATGTTGAAGATGAAGACGATATTAGTTTTGATGACGCTGATGATGAGCCGTTTGAAAAAACACCGATTGCTTTAGAGGGCAATGTTCAGCAAGACAATGTTGTTGAACTAGAAGAGCAAGAGGCTCAGACCTCTGAGTTCAGTCAACATGCTACTAATGCTGTCGAACAAATAGAAACGGCTGAGGTTTGGCAGGATACGCTAGATGCTGCGCAAGCAACTGAGTATAAACAGTCCGAAGTTGCCTTAATGCAAGCTGTTGAGAATGACTTTGAAAGTCAACCTGAAAGGCAATTTGTAGACATGGCAGATGAAATTGCTGCTATGTTTGGTCATGGGGTGAATGACCTCAGCAACGTTAAAGTAACACACCCACAAATTGCACCCTATTTAGAAAATGGTGACAAGCTGTTAAGAGCCAAACAAATTAATAAATGGAGTGATTTTATTGAAGAGCTTGGCGTTGGTGGGTTAAATAAACAACTTTTGCTACAATCTAATTTAGTGCAACATGGTGAACACTTTATTGTTCGTATAGATGAACGTAACAAGCATCTTGACGAAGAACAGCATCGTACTACTATTACAGATGCATTAAGTGCGTTCTATCAAAAACCAGTTGCCTTTGAAGTGCAATATGGTGAGGTTGACGAAACACCTTTTAAGATACAACAACAGATATCGTTAATACGACACCAACATGCGCATAGTGTTGTGCAAACAAATGATTCAATTCAAGAATTGATAAAAGCGTTTGAAGGGCGAATTATTGAAGGTTCTATAAAACCAAGATAATATCTAAGGTGTAACAATAAATAGCAACAGAGTAAATTTGTAATTCTGTCTAAAATAATCAGGAGATGACAATGTTTAAAGGCGGCATGGGTAACATGATGAAACAAGCCCAGCAAATGCAGGAAAAGATGAAACAGGCACAAGATGAACTGGCTACTTTAGAAGTAACAGGTGAGTCAGGCGCAGGCCTCGTTAAAGTCATAATGTCTTGTAACCATAATGTGAGAAGAATAGATATCGATGCCTCGCTAATGGAAGACGATAAAGAAATGATCGAAGACTTGGTTGCCGCAGCAACAAACGATGCTGTTCGTCGTGTTGCAGAAATGAGCCAAGAAAAAATGGGTTCTGTTACTGGGGGAATGAATTTACCCCCGGGCTTTAAGATGCCTTTTTAGTTTCATTTTCAAAAGTATAAAATAAAAAGCTCGAGCTTTATTGTTGGAGCTTTTTTAGTTTACAGCCCCCAGATTATATACTGTTCTTTATACGAAATGCATATTTCAGATGTCCTCGTTTCGCCAGTATAAACATAAATATTTTAGTGGAAAATGCTTGAAATTTTATTTATGCAAGCTAACAAAACTATCACATCATGTTATTATTTGGTTTTATTATTTAAGAAGTTTTATCCATGTCATTTAGCCCCCTTATTAACGAATTGATTACAGCGTTAAAATGCTTACCCGGTGTTGGTGCAAAAAGTGCTCAACGTATGGCGTTTACATTGTTGGAAAGAAACCGTGATGGTGCCATGACGTTAAGCAAAGCATTGCATGACGCAATGGAACATGTATCACATTGCGAGCAATGCAGAACTTTTACCGAAACACGCCTGTGTAAAATATGCGAAAACCCAATGCGCAGTGAAACGGGGCAGCTTTGTATTGTCGAATCACCACAAGATGTATTAGCGGTAGAACAAACCTCGGAATATAAAGGCAGGTATTTTGTATTAATGGGGCATTTGTCTCCTATTGACGGTATTGGTCCTGCTGAAATTGGTTTGTCTGAGCTAGCCCAATTATTGGACAAAGAATCGATTCAAGAAGTCATTTTAGCCACTAATTCAACGGTAGAGGGCGAGGCCACTGCACATTATATTGGACAGATTTGCAGGGACAAGCAAATCACAGCAACCCGCATTGCACATGGTGTTCCAGTGGGTGGCGAATTAGAGTATATTGACGGCAATACAATTAGCCATGCATTTGCAGGACGAAGGCAGGTATAGACTGCTCAATTGTCGTTAAATACCGACAATAACAAAATTATTTTTGGCCTCATTTCGTTTATTCCCTTGAAAATATCCTCCTGTGTCCTTACATCTCTCTTCAATAAACGCTTTTTATGATGGCGTTACTCACTTTTCATTCGTAGAAGAGTGTTGTATGCCACTTGGCTTCACACAATAAAAAACAAAGTAGGAGATACTTGGCTATGGCTGAGACAGTCCAACAAGAAACCCATGGATTTCAAACCGAAGTAAAACAAATACTTCAACTGATGATCCACTCACTTTATTCGAATAAAGAAATCTTTTTAAGAGAGCTCATATCTAATGCAGCAGATGCTGCGGATAAGCTTCGTTTTAAAGGCCTTTCTGATGGCGGTCTCTATGAAAATGACCCTGATCTGAACGTTAGAATTAGCGTGGATAAAGAAGCTGGTACACTCACCATATCCGATAACGGCATTGGCATGAATAAAGAAGAAGCAATCGCCAACTTAGGCACCATTGCTAAGTCTGGAACTGCAGATTTCTTTAGTAAATTATCAGGCGATCAAACGAAAGATTCTCAACTTATCGGTCAATTTGGTGTTGGTTTCTACTCTTCATTTATTGTGGCTAGCAAAGTCGTAGTAAAGAGTCGTGCTGCGGGCGCTGATAAGTCTGAAGGCGTGCGCTGGGAATCGGCTGGAGAAGGTGAGTTTTCAGTTGCTACAATTGATAAAGAAACTCGCGGTACTGAAATTACATTATTTTTGCGTGAAGACGAAAAAGAGTTTGCTGATGATTGGCGCGTGCGTTCAATTATTACCAAGTATTCTGATCACATCAATATTCCTGTACAAATGTTCAAAGCGGAAGTGCCGGAAAGCGATGGTGAAGGCGACGAAAAGATACCAGCAGTTCCTGGTTATTGGGAGTCAGTCAACAAGGCAACAGCTTTGTGGACACGAGAAAAATCAGACATTAGCGATGAAGAATATACTGAATTTTATAAGCACGTATCGCATGACTTTGCTGATCCGATAAAGTGGTCACATAACCGTGTTGAAGGCAAAACTGAATACACAAGTTTATTGTATATTCCAGCTAAAGCCCCATTTGACATGTGGAATAGAGATCAAGCCCACGGCCTGAAGCTTTATGTCCAACGTGTTTTTATAATGGATGATGCTGAGCAATTCATGCCGACCTATTTACGTTTCGTAAAAGGCTTATTGGATTCAAATGATTTACCATTAAACGTTTCTCGCGAACTGTTACAAGACAACAAAATCACTCAATCAATTCGTCAAGGTTGCACCAAACGTGTGTTGCAGATGCTTGAAAAAATGGCGAAGAATGACGTTGAAAAATATCAGTCGTTTTGGGCTGAATTTGGTAATGTTGTTAAAGAAGGCCCTGCTGAAGACTTCGCTAATAAAGAGAAGATTGCAGCACTACTTCGTTTCTCTTCAACGGCAGATGAGTCAGGCGTGCAATCAGTTTCGCTGGAAGATTATATTAGCCGCATGAAAGAAGACCAAGAGAAAATTTTCTATGTGACTGCTGACAACTACCAAGCCGCCAAATCAAGTCCACATTTAGAAATTTTCCGCAAGAAAGGTATCGAAGTTTTATTGATGGGTGAGCGCATTGACGAATGGTTAATGTCACACTTAACAGAATTTAATGAGAAACAGTTCCAGTCTATCGCGGGCGCTGACCTGGACTTAAGTGACTTAGACGATGAAGAGTCTAAGAAAGCTAAAGAAATTGCGGAAAAAGAAGTTGAAGGTATTCTTGAGCGAGTTAAAACAGCACTAGGCGAGAAAGTGGAGAACGTTAAGTTCACTCATCGTTTAACTGACTCTCCTGCATGTATTGTTGCAGATGAAAACGGAATGACAACACAAATGGCCAAACTGATGGCTTCAGCGGGCCAGCCTGTGCCTGACACGAAGTATCACTTTGAGTTAAATCCAGAGCATCATCTAGTGAAGTTAATGGCAAACGTGCAAGAAGAAGACCAATTTAAGCTGTGGTCTGAAGTATTATATGATCAAGCGGCATTATCTGAGCAGGGTAGCTTGAAAGACCCATCTGCTTTTGTAAAAAACTTAAATGGCCTTTTGGCTAGTTTAGCCAAATAATAATGAATAATCCGAATTTAAATACACCACTATCAGTGTTTTTATAGAGATTCATTGAAATAAAAAAGCGAGCTTAGGCTCGCTTTTTTATTTATAAAGCAAATATTGCCTTCTTTTTGGCGATTTTGTCGACAGTTCGAGAGAATTATTCGCTATTAGTCTTAAGTTATGATTTTTAACACTAATTTGACTTGTGAACTGAGAGCCTAAGTTGTAAGGTTTGCTGGTTTACAATTTACATCAATTTGTTGGAGGTGCTTAATGCGCATCATACTACTCGGCGCACCGGGCGCCGGAAAGGGAACACAAGCTCAGTTTTTGATGAAGAAGTTTGGTATTCCACAGATTTCTACTGGTGACATGTTACGTGGGGCTATTCAAGTCGGCACGGAAATGGGACTTGCAGCTAAAAAAGTAATGGATGCCGGGAAACTGGTTTCTGACGATATTATTATCGGTTTGGTCAAAGAACGCATTGCACAAGAAGACTGTGCAAACGGCTTTTTGTTAGATGGCTTTCCTCGCACCATTCCGCAAGCTGACGCGATGAAGGACGCTGGTGTTAAGGTTGATCATTGTATCGAGTTTGACGTGCCAGACGACGTTATAGTTAACCGTATGAGTGGACGTAGAGTTCACCCAGGTTCAGGACGTGTTTATCATACTACTTATAATCCGCCTAAAATCGACGGTAAAGATGATGACACAGGTGACGATTTGATTGTTCGAGATGATGATAAAGAGGCCACAGTGCGCGACCGTCTTGCTATTTATCACGATCAAACTAAGCCGCTAGTGAACTACTATCAAACTGCAGCAAATGACGGTTTATGCCATTATCACAAGCTTGACGGCACTAAAGCCGTTGGTGTTGTGAGTAGTGAATTAGAGAAAATCGTTAGTTAGAAACTATTGAGGGGCTGCAATGATATTGGAGTCCCTTGTTAGTCGCGTTAGCTAAGGTCGCTGTATTATCGTCTAAGATGACTCTTTTGACTTCAACGTTGGTCATAATATGTAGGTTAGGGCTCGCTTTAATGGCGTTACTTAAGAAGCCTTCAGCGTTGCCGCAGCCCGACCCATTGCGTTGAGTTGATACACTTCGGCAAACGCCTATAGCATGAAACCTGATACACCTCTGGTGTTATCTTCATTTTTTTGAAATACAGTAAACGTCATCCCAAGCCAGCCAGTTAAAACAGATGCCGCTCAATCGTCATAATTTTGTGCGTGCTCCACGAATTTAACATAGGGCGTTAGTTGCGCTAGAGTCACCCAATGTTGTACCTCTAGGTCCAAACATCTCGCGCTCGTTTAACTTATTTCCTGCGTGGGTATGAAAACCCCAACTGATTGATTTCATGCTAGCTAGAGCTGCGATACCAACAGGAACATATACTGCGAAGTTAGTGTCTTTTGGACCATCTTCAAGAACACATACAGATAGTTGAGAGTTTTCAGATAATCGATTAACTAATAATGCACCGGCCGAGGCAGCACCAACTAAAATCATCTCAAACTCAGCCACAAGGCTTCGCATAATTCATATTTCATGTTGAATATATACACTATTGTTACAACTGGCCAGTCGATTTTAAGCTAGTATCCTTAATTCAGTCCGTTACCAATCCAACTTGATAACCGGGTTCTCTGTGGTGCTGTTAAGACCGCACATTTCTTCATAAGGCGTATTCTGCTTCAACCAGACATTTTCAAACTTCTGTCCTTCGACTCGTAACTTAATGTTGTTAATGCTCTGAAAGGATAAGGTTTTGCTATATTTATCTAAAAAGAAAGTCTCGATTTTTGTATCACCTGTGCCCGCTATATATGTACCGCCTTCAATCGATTCAATAAACAAATTCATTGTTAATGCTCCTAATATTTAAAATTTAAACGAACCGCATTAGCAAAGGATCACGGTTATTAAACGAGAAATCATGGTTAAAATAAATTTATAGGTTATTGCCGTCCTCTCCACCAATGTTCTCGGCAAATTGGGAAGCCTAATTTTTCTAATTCATTACGTAAAACCACCATATCATCAGCATTCAGAAATTGGCCAATTTGCACTCGTTTTATCCCGTTATGCAACGTGATTTTGGGTGTATGCCAATTACGATCAGTTTCAGAATAATAAATATCAGTGCCCAAACGAGGCAATGATTCTAATGATTGTCGCCGGTCAATACCCATTTCAATGGTGATGAGTTGATCTGTAAATGTCACTATTTGTTTTAAATATGTAGAGCGCGTTACTTTGTACATTAACAGCGCAAATAATCCGACTTCCAAGCCTGCAAAGGGCAGAACGACCCATGCACCGACAAATGTCCAAGCAATTGCAATTATCATGACAACAGCAACCATGAGTGCGATAATCCATTTTGCTTCGGCCCACGTAAGAGAACGATTAGGCGTGAGTAAAATAGTGACTGTACTTTTATGTCCTTCTAGCTTAACCATTTTTCACTGCTTGAATGAAGTTGTTGACCACAGAATATCTCTTTTTTCAGCATTTATTTATACTCTTTATTATTGGCGATTAGCATTGTTAACCATTTTCCGACGCACCTTTAGTAGTCATCCGTATAGAGCCACTTTAGCAATTATCTGGCTAATACTTATTTTTAGCGTACCTAACAGTTTTCAGATCATTTCTAATTATATCGGTTTTCTATTTGTCGGTATTATGGGTGCCATTTTTGCCAACTCAACAGGAGCCGGTGGCGGTGTCGTCTTCGTTCCGTTTTTTAATCAAATCGAGATGCAAAACGGCGCGATCATCGCTACCAGTTTTGCAATTCAATGTTGCGGAATGACTGCCGGGGCGCTGACTTGGCATTATCATCGCCAGTCTCTTTTAGTTGGTAATCAGGCTAGTAATCGCAAAGCTGCTGGTGAAAGCGATCAATGGTTATACGATAATAAAGGGCTGTTAATTACCAT
>JAWUVZ010000002.1:0-10983 GCA_034112105.1 Glaciecola sp.
ACTTAACATATGGGGATTTTACGAGCGCTTTTTCAGTCAGTAAAATTTCCATCATGATGTTTTTGTTAGGCATCTCGTGTGCTCCACCAAGACCAAAAAATAATTAAGGGTAACCAAACTGGAGCACTTACAATGTAAAAAATCCCCATATACCCCAAACCTGGGCCATCACTTGGATAGAAATACAACCAAGAATCTACAAATATCAAAGTACTTGGAATGGTCAAAGCTATTAATGTAATAGCCAATGCTAATGTATTAACTTTCGTACTCGAAGTTTTGTCGAGGTAATAAAACAAGATAGAGGCCAAAATGGTTGGAATACCAATTGTTGAAAGAGCGATCCATAAAAAAATGATATCAACAATTTCAAACAAAGATGGCATTAATAAACACAACCCTAAGACCGTTAGAATAAGTCCTCCTGGCATAGCAATTGTGTAATATCGGTTTTTCATCCTTGAAGCCTCTTCGTTAACTAACAATTTAAATTCAAGACCCAGCGCCGTTTGCTGGTGTCTTGGACTGCGCTGTTAACCGCGCCATAAGCCCAATTTAAGCTTTTTAGTTTGGGATTTTTTAACATGATTAATCCAAACTCACTTCGGCCACCAAAAGTAAAAGGAGACCTGACTTTAACGCGACTTTTATCCATTATATTAAATAGGATGTGAAGAATTTTTTCAATTGGTAAATTAATGACTTACAAATTTTTAGCAAAAAAATGGAAACCGGAAATAGTTATATAATAGGGCACGATATTGGCATTATCTTTGATATTCCATTATACCTGCCCAAATACACAGTACTTTAATCTGGTGAAATAAGGATGAGAGATGAAATATCGCCATTGCTAGATAGTTGCTCCGGTCACTTCCCTTCGAGGGTCCGCTTTGGATATTCTGAAGCGTTGTAGAAAATAAAACTCCCATGCCAGATTCTAGACCAAACTTCTACCACATTTCTGAACGTCGTATGACGGCTTTTGCCGTATTCCCGTCACTACAGAACCAAAGATTTCAGAGCTTGATAGTATGATACTTAATTGTAAAGTATGAAACTATATTGTCGAGGATGATACTTTATTGTCGCTCTACAACAATTATTTCTAAATTAGGTCCCGTCACTCAACAGTAACCGACTTAGCCAAATTTCTTGGTTGATCAACATCAGTACCCTTAATAACGGCAACATAATATGACAATAACTGCAGTGGCAAGGTGTAGATAATCGGCGCAATTGGCGACTCACAATGCGGTACATTAATAACGCGCATCGTTTCGTCACTCGCAAAGTTAGCGTTTTTATCAGCAAATACATACATGATGCCGCCACGAGCTCTTACTTCTTCAACATTTGATTTTAATTTTTCAAGTAATTCGTTGTTTGGCGCAACTACGATTACCGGCATTTCATCATCAATGAGAGCCAACGGACCATGCTTCAATTCGCCCGATGCATAAGCCTCGGCGTGAATATAAGAAATTTCTTTAAGCTTCAGTGCACCTTCCATTGCGATAGGATACTGGTCCCCTCGACCCAAAAACAAACTGTGCTGCTTATCCGCAAACTCTTCAGCTAATAGCTCAATGCTATCGGTTAATGTCAGGGTTTCTTCCAGTTTGCTTGGTAAGCTGTGCAAGCCATCAATAATTGATTTTTTATCGACCGCTAACATGCCGTTATATTTACCCAACGCAAGGGTTAACATTAAAAATCCTGTTAACTGTGTTGTAAAGGCTTTGGTTGATGCAACGCCTATTTCAGCGCCCGCTAATGTCATGAATGATATGTCAGATTCTCGCACAAGCGACGAACCAGGCACGTTGCAAATTGCTAAACTAGACGTATAGCCTTGCTCTTTACCTAAACGAAGAGCAGCTAAGGTATCGGCGGTTTCTCCTGATTGCGAAATGGTCACTAACAAACTATTCGGATGCACTACTGATTTGCGATACCTGAACTCTGAAGCTATTTCAACGTTACAAGACACATTTGCATATTGCTCTAACCAATAACGTGCGGTCATGCCCGAATGGTAGCTTGTTCCGCATGCAATAATTTGCACGTGTTTAATGTCTTTTAGGATCGCTTCAGACCCAGCACCAAAAATACCTTCAACTAAGTCGTTTTCACCTAAACGACCTTGCAATGTATTGCGAACGACACTGGGTTGCTCATGGATTTCTTTGAGCATGTAGTGGCGATATCCCCCTTTGTCACCAGCATCATGTTCTAATTCAGAGTCAAAAACTTCGCGTTCTATTTTCTCACCATTTTTAGCATAAATAGTCACTGACGTGCGAGTAATTTCGGCTACATCGCCCTCTTCTAAAAAGATGAAACGACGGGTTACTGGTAACAATGCCATTTGATCAGACGCGATGAAGTTTTCACCTATCCCCAAACCAATAACTAATGGGCTACCTGAACGTGCAACTATCACACGGTTTGAGTCTTCTTTATCCATAATAACTGTGCCGTAAGCACCATGAAATTGCTTCACCGAGTCCTGTACAGCCAACAATAAATCTTTGCCTTTTTTGACTTCTTCATGAACTGTGTGCGCAATAGTTTCAGTGTCAGTGTCTGAGGTAAAGGTATAGCCTTTAGCTTGTAAATCACGCCTTAAAGCTTCGTAATTTTCAATAATACCATTGTGTACCACTGCAATTCTTTCGTTAGAAAGATGTGGGTGAGCATTTTTTTGCTTTACGCCACCATGAGTTGCCCAGCGCGTATGTGCGATGCCCGTAGCGCCCTTAATTGGATTTTCTGCAATAGCGTCGCTTAACGCTTTTACTTTTCCTATTTGACGCTCACGCTGCAAGTTACCTTCGCCATCAAGCAAAGCCACCCCGGCTGAATCATAGCCACGATATTCTAGTCGGCGTAAGCCTTCTAATAAAATTTCTACAACGTTACGTTCAGCGATCGCGCCTACAATTCCACACATATTGGTATCCTAATTTGTCTTTGCATCCTTCTTTAATTGCGTTTTAAGGGCTTATAAATGCCTTTCACGTAATCAGTAGAATTATTGCTTTTTAATAAAATAGTTTAACGAATAAAAGGTGCGCACATTACTGTTACGCCTTGCTTTTGAATTTGTTGTTTGGCATCTTTATCGAGGCCATCATCGGTAACCAAAATAGATATTTGCGACCACGGCAATTCCACATTAGGTATTTTTCTTTCTAATTTTTCTGACTCGGCCATCACAATCACTTGTTTCGACACCTCTGCCATTGTTCGGCTAAGAGAAGTTAATTCATTGAAGGTAGTTGAACCACGCGCGATATCGAGTCCTGCTGCACCTAAAAATGCTTGATCAAAATTATAGGCTCTTAACATGTTTTCTGC
The DNA here is from genome assembly GCA_034112105.1 of Glaciecola sp. Lineage (GTDB taxonomy): Bacteria > Pseudomonadota > Gammaproteobacteria > Enterobacterales > Alteromonadaceae > Glaciecola. Next base: position 3,364 of record JAWUVZ010000002.1, read on the forward strand.
CATTTGGCCTTGAAAGGAATGTGATTGAGTATCCCAAGTGCCCCCTGTCATCAATACCTTTGGTTCATTCTCACCTTCTAATAAGGTATTGGCCACATGCAGAGAGTTAGTCATGACCACTAAACCTAGCTTTTTAGTTAAATGTGGCAGCAGTGCAGACGTTGTGCTGCCACCATCGATAATAATGCGATTATGATCTTGAATAAGCGTTGCAGCTAATACCGAGATAGCTAACTTTCGACTCGAAAGCTTTTCAGATGAAAGTTCAGACGATTCTTTGGGAAGTAAAACGGCACCGCCAAACCTTCGTAATAACAACCCGCTGTTTTCAAGTTCGCCAAGATCCTTACGAATAGTCACTTCGGAGGTTGAGAATGCTTTAGCTAACGCATCTACAGCAACCTCACCACGTTCATTTAATGCTTCAATGATCCCACGGCGACGTTGCTGAGTGTTTCGTTTTTGCAAAATCGAAAGCCTTAAATTTCAAATCGAAAGGTATTGTAAGAAATAAATTTCGATTTGCAAGTTTTACGGCTATTTAATAAGCCATATTATTTTTTCTTCGGGCGTTCCCAACCCGCAATAACCCGCTGCTTACTTCTAGCAATAGCGAGCTCTTCAGCATTTACGTCTTTGGTGACGACTGATCCAGCGCCTATTGTGGCATTTTTTCCAATGCTAACGGGTGCTACAAGAGAGCTGTTACTACCTACAAATACGCCATCAGCAATAATGGTTTTAAATTTATTAATACCATCGTAATTACAGGTAATTGTACCTGCGCCCACATTCACACCTTTTCCAATTTGTGCATCGCCAATATAAGTCAAATGATTCACTTTTGAACCTTCACCAATAATAGATTTTTTCACCTCACAGAAATTACCTACTTTGGCACCATTGTGGAGGTCAGCACCAGGGCGAAGTCGCGCATAAGGACCCACATTACAGTGTTGTGCAACAACCGCATCTTCAACCAACGAAAACGCTTCAATGCGAGTGCCATCACCAATTTTACAATTTTTGAATACACAATTTGGGCCAATAATCACATTATTACCTATTTCAACGGTGCCTTCGAAAATAGCGTTAATGTCGATGCTGACGTCTTGCCCAACGGTTAATTTACCTCGAACATCAATGCGATGGGGATCAGCTAAGCTTACGCCTGCCGTCATGAGCATTTCTGCATTGCGAAATTGATAGGCTGACTCTAATGACGATAACTGAACACGGTTATTTACACCCTCGACTTCACGATCCCATACAGGATGAGCTGCCCGTATGGTTTTACCCTCTTTAGCTGCCATTTCTATAACATCAGTCAAGTAGTACTCGCCTTGCGCATTGTTGTTAGACAAGTTACCCAACCATCGTTTTAGGTCTTTGCCCGACATCAACATCATGCCTGTATTTATTTCGGTAATTTTGCGCTGTGCATCGTTTGCATCTTTATGTTCAACAATAGCGGTAATATTGTCGCCCTCGCGAATAATCCGTCCCATTCCGGTTGGATCGTCCAGATGAACAGTTAGCAGTGCCAAATCGGCATGTGCTTTAGTGTCAACTAAGCGTTGAAGTGTCTCGCTGCTAATAAGCGGAGCATCACCGACTAGGATCATGACGTCTTCATCATCTTGAATATATGAGGTCGCTTGCATTACAGCATGGCCAGTTCCTAATTGTTCTGATTGTAAACACCAATTCACGTTATGGTGGCCGAGCGCTTTTTCGAGTAAATCTGCGCCATGGCCATAGACAAGGTTGATATTGCCGCAATCTAGTTCTTTTGCTGCCTCAATAATATGCTCGACCATTGGCTTGCCAGCAATAGGATGCAATACCTTAGGTAGCGACGACTTCATTCTTGTTCCTTTGCCTGCGGCAAGGATAATAACGCTTAATGACATAGATAGTTCCTTTCTAATTAGGCCCATAGTGTAACTAACTGAAAACCGCTTGTCAGCAGACTTTAAGGACTATTTCGACTCTCATATATAACAAAATATAGGTTGTTAACTGATACTAATTTAATGAATGCTTTGCGAACACTGCATCGCAATATCTTAGTTTTGTTTGCGCTTGTTGTCGTCTCCATCGTTACCCTAATACATTTCAGTATGACCAAAATAATTGCCGAGCAAAGCCGCACTCATCAATCTTCACTTTCACCCGCCGTAAAGATCCTTATTCATCAAGTTATAGAGCCCCTGCACATAGCTGAAACATTCAGTAAATCATAAGAGTTAAGGGAAATCATGCGGCTTTCTGCTGTTAATCATACCAATGATGCTGGCGCCGGTGAATTGCAAATATTGGCTATGCTCAAACGTCTTGAACAAAACGAAACCCTCGCTTTGTAAACCTGTAAAGTAAAGCGAAACAAGCAGTTTATTTTGCTATTGTGCGCCTCACACCTGCATTATTAGATAAACCGTGTTAATAAACCTCCGGGGTTTTGAAGCTCGCTATACACTTTTTTTTGTGCGCAATCGCTTCAGAATTCCTGTTGTAATCATCACTCCAAGAATAATTAAACAGCCGCCAACCATGGCATACGTTGAAAGCACTTCGCCCAACACAACCATTCCCCACAAAATACCAAACATGGGAACTAAGTAACCCACAGTCATCGCTTGTGACGCGCCTATTTTCGCAATAAGGTCAAAGTACATAATGTAGGCAACGCCTGTGCAAACAACAGCAAGTATCAAAGCCGCACCCCAAGTGCCCGCATCAGGATTAACTTCAGGCCAAGTGTATAAAGCTAAAGGAAAAAGTAATAGAGCAGCGAACACCTGACTTCCTGCGGCTATCGCAAAAGGTTTTACGCCACTTAAATGTTTTTTCATAAAGCAGGCTGCAATGCCGTAACAACAAGTTGCACCTAGCGCAGTTAACACCGGCAACAGCGTAACTGGGCTGGCAGAGTGGGTATCTTGACTGATGACAACAACGCCTAAAAAGCCCAGAAAAGTGCCGATAACGCCATGTACACCGATGCGATCCTGCAAATAAAAGTAAGCTATGACGGCTCCAAACATTGGCGCAGTTGCATTTAATATAGACGTTAATCCAGCATCTAAATGAAGGCTGCTATAGGAAAATAAGCAAAATGGAATAGCAGTATTGATAGCTCCAACAAAGAGTAGCTTTAACCAATTTCTGGATAAGTCTGCCCATTGGCGAGTAAAATAAACTACCGGTAACAAAAACAATGCAGCTAACGCTGCCCGCACTTCAACTAATGCAAATACGCCGAAAGAAGACACCGTAGACTTCATTAGCATGAATGACGCCCCCCAAATTGCGCCTAAAACCAGTAATTCAATTAAGTGAGAAGTTTTCAATATAGACCTTTTATTTTAATGACCTTGCCTTCGATTCAAGTGCAAGTAAATAACTTTTACGAACCAATCCACTGGCATATCCTGTTAATTTACCGTTTTTTCCGATAATTCGATGGCAAGGAATAACAATAGGGATTGGATTTTTGCCATTTGCCGCGCCCACGGCCCGACACGCATTTTTGTCACCTAGCGCTAATGCAATATCCAGATAACTTGCCGTTTCTCCAAAAGGAATATCTTGCAATGCCAGCCACACTTTTTTCTGAAAATCAGTGCCATCTGGAGCAAGTGGTAAATCAAAATTATCGCGTTGGTTGGCAATGTATTCTGATAATTGTTTGCCTGCAAGCTTTGATATTTTATTTTCATTAGCGAGTGGATGACTGTCGGTAAAATCGATAGCTTTCACTGCGTTATCGTTTGCAAAAACGGTTAAAAAACCATGGGGTGTTGTGATAATACTTTTGTACAAATGAGAATACTTTGAGTAACGCACCGATTGTGTCTCCATATTAACTTACCTTATTGATTTTCGTGTTTAGTATGCCACTAGATAAATGCCACAGGCTCAATGTCAGGTAACTGCGCCAAGGGGCAGCGGCTTCTTGAGTAATATTTATTTCCTGTTCCGCTAACTTTTTTATTTGATTTTTGATGACTAAGTCGGTGGCTAAAAAGATGTCGGGACTTTCACTATTGCGCATTGTTACGTAGTTGACAGTCCACATACCAATGCCCTTGATATTTAGCCATTCCTCTATACATGCTTGCGGCTTTTCTAACATAAACTGAGCAAAAGCCTTTAGAGTATTTTTGCGTGCCTGAGGCATTTTCAAAAAAGATAAATCCGCCTGAGCTACTTGCTTTGGGGACACAAAGACATTTAATACTGAAGGAGTACTTTGCGCTTCATTGCTTTTAATATGACATTCAGAATTAAGAGTGTATGCGCCTTTAAGATGGCCCTTTTGTTGCGCTACAAAAAGTTCGGTGCTGGCGTTATCACACTCTAGTACTTGCTTAGTATTTAATGTATTTTGCAATAAATTCAACTGCCCAATTGCTGCTTTTACCGTGACTTGCTGTCCAATAATTGCGCGGCATCCCGCTTCGAATTTATCGATAACCCCCGGTAAACGAAGGCCATTCAAAATAAGAGAGGACGGTAATCCAGCATCCACTAATGAGTCGTAAATGGCTTCTGGCTCGCAATTTAAATCTAACATTTTTTTAACCGCCGCTATACTGCCTTTCAATAGTCTTAAATCAACTAACGAAAACGTGACTTCAAAGCGATTATTCTGAGATTGATGCAGTGCGTTAAACAATACATGGCTATCGCCTAAACGCAGTACTTTACAAATACTATTCTCACCTATTTTTTCATTCGCTCCAATTTCTCTTAATTTATAAAAGTCGCGAATGTGCTGCCATTGATAAGGCGGCCTATAACACAAGTAAACCGTAACATTAGTTGACTTAGCTTGTGACTTTAACGTGGTAAAACGCCTGATTTGGCTTGGCGTGAGACCTGTAGTTACTTTCATGTGATGCTGCAATGGTTTGGCCGCATTAAAACCAGAAGCTTGCGCAACTTGTTCAATAGGTAAACATGACTCATGTAATAATTGCTTAGCGAAAAGTAGACGAGTAAGCAATTGATAGCGTTTTGGGGAAACGTGTAGATGTTGCTCAAACAATTTATTGAAATACCGGGTGCTAATGCCAAGCTTGTCAGCAATTTCGTTGATATTTAAGGACAAGTGAACATTGATTAATTTGACCCCACGCTCAACAGTTGTTTCAACCCCCTTCCAAGCATAAGAGCCTGGAGCGCTGTCCGGGCGGCACATTAAACAGGGTCTAAAACCGTTGTTCATAGCCGCTATTGGGTTCTCATAATAAGTGACGTTTTTTTCTTGTGGCATACGAGCTTTGCAGATCGAACGACAAAAAATACCCGTCGATTTAACACCGATGAAAAACAACCCATCAAAACGGGCGTCTCTTGCCAATCGGGCTTTTTGCATAATGCAAAGAGGTAAGTTCAACATGATATCAATGACCTTGATTATTTATGTTACAAGCCAATCCTTCACAATATTGTGATCAATAGTTTACCGCGTATGCGAATTTAAACACGTTGTTTTCGGAACAAGTCATAACTTCAATAATGAGAATTGATCATAAATCAAACTTAGGTTGAATTCACAGGGGTAATTAGCTGATAATGCTTCTTTTATAATAAAAAAGTGATCAAGCTTGCAACTCTCTAAACCTTTCATTGCCTTAACAGCGCTAATTCTCCTTCTTTCATTCCCCGTTTGCGCTGACACTTGGGTAGATGATTTTGCGAATGAGCTAAAGGCCACCGTGAAGAAAAAGAAACTGCCAGGCTTAGCATTTGTTATGGTCGCTCCAAATCAGCCTACGCGATTTGAGTTCTATGGAAAAACAGAAAGGTCCGGCTCATCAATTGATAAAGAAACCGTGTTTAGATTAGCCTCGGTTTCAAAAACATTCACCGCTGTATTTATGGCGCAACAAGTGAAAGAAAAAAAGCTGAATTGGCAGAACTCGTTACAAGAATTGTTGCCTGACTATAAGTTTGATAATTACATTGATACGCCAATTTTATTACAACACCTTATCGGCCAATCCACCGGATTTATACCTAACGCTTACGACAATTTAATTGAAGCTAATTATAAACTGCCACGCGTATTACAACATTTAGAAAAACTAGATTCGCTATGTAAACCCGGTATTTGCTATACATATCAAAATACATTTTTTGGTGTACTTGAAGAGTATTATCGCCAGCAAAAAACGACCTTTGCAGACGAGATAACGAATAGCATCATCATACCCTTGAGAATGCCGACTGCCAGCGTTGGGAAAAAAGCGCTGATGGCATCCAAAAAATGGGCCAAGCCGCATGCGGCGATCGATAAGAACAAGTGGGTAAGCGTTAGAGTGAAGGATAATTATTATAAATACTCTCCTGCTGCGGGTGTTAATGCGAGTGCTGCAGATATGGAGATTTGGTTAAAAGCGATGCTCTTGGAGTATCCTGATATTATTGATAAAAACATGGTTGAGACGCTCACAAAACCACGAGTACAAACGAAACGTGAATTATATCGCCGCGAATGGCGAAATCAGCTTACCGATGCACATTATGGTTTAGGCTGGCGTATTTATAACGTTGATGACATTGAGATTATTTATCATGGTGGCTGGGTTCAAGGTTACCGTGCTGATGTTGCATTCTCCCCCCAATTGGGTGTGGGTTATGCGTTATTAATGAACGCCGAATCTAACTCAATCAATAAGCTAACAGCAACATTTTGGAAGCAACAAATAGAGGCGCACAAGTTAGCTTTGTTAGCAGACAGTAAGAAGGTAAGTATCAGTAACTATTAACCTAGCATAAACTAGTCGGGCGAGTTTATTGTGAACGTTGGTTTGGATGTTAAATAGTTCGAAGCTTGAAGACAAGAGCTCAAAAAATAAGAGCTCTTGTTTCACGTTCATTAAGAGGTTTTTAGGTAGGTATAACCCTTCAAACAGTTCTCATAAAAGTCAGTCCACTTAACACCTTCACGCGGAGGTATCTGTCCATTAGCAACTTCCTTGTCAATCTGGCGCTTAACATCAACTGCCATTGCACTTGGGTTATATTGCATTATCGTCAATACATCTTGTACAGATGAACCTGCTACAAATTCTTCAATATAAAAATCTTCAGGGTCGTCGTCGTCGCTGAAAATATGCACTTCATTTACACGACCAAACAAGTTATGCATATCGCCCATAACATCTTGGTATGCACCCGTTAAGAATAACCCCAAATACGCTTTCTGACCTGGCTCTAGGGATGCAATAGGCATAATATTTTGCAACTGACGGTCAACAATAAACTGATCAATTTTACCATCACTATCGCAAGTAATATCGACTAAAGAACAGTTAATATCTGGGCGTTTATCCATTCCAGTTAACGGCACAACAGGCAGTAACTGATCGATAGCCCATGTATCAGCCGCAGATTGGAAAATTGAAAAATTACACAAGTATTGTGAGGACAAAGAAAAATCTAAATGCTGAAGGCCTTCTGGCACAAATTCGACATCACGATAAAGCACTTGCAAGCGACGCATTATCTGCCAATACAAGGTTTCTATTTTGCCAAGTTCTTCCAAAGATACAACACGTAACTTAAAAGCACTAACAGCTTGTTCTTTCCATTCACACGCATCGTTAT
>JAWUVZ010000003.1:0-7478 GCA_034112105.1 Glaciecola sp.
TATACGCTGAGGGCTCTTTATACGCTGAGGGCTCTTTATACGCTGAGGGCGCTTCGTTAGAAAAGTCGATGCGCATTTGTTCTTCATTGAGTTTATCCGATGCATGCAGGGCTGGTTCTTTGCGAATCAGGTCAGCTACACTCTTTTTGCGGCGGGAAACTAATTTTCTAGCCTGAGCGGCTAAACTAATTGGTTGTGCAGATTCCGCTCCCGGCTCTATTGCATCCAGCTTAAATTCAGGTTCAACTCGGCCTCTGGAATCAATATTCTTTTCAGCTATAATTTCAGGTTGTATTTGAGGTTCAATTTCCGCAATTTTGTTTGCTTCAGGATTCACTTCAGGACTCGCTGCTCCCGACTTCAATAAAAACGGTGGAGGCTCGGGAATGTAAGTATTATCTTGATTTTGCGATTGTCGATTCTGGCTTTCATTTACTTTTGCTGTGCGCTGAAAATCTGGCTTAGGCTGTGTTACAACACTACCATATAGTTTTGGAACAACTTGCTCATGTTCTTCTGCAAGCTTTGCAAAATCCATTTCACTGCGTTCTAACGATAGCTCATCATCTAACGCCAAATCATCTAGACTTCCCGCTTCGGTGCCATCAGTTTTTCGTTTTTTATCTATACCTGCTATATCTTCTGACGCCATACTTGACTCAGATTCAACATTAGCTTGCATATCAAAATTAGGATTAATGTCATCAATATCCTCTTGATATTCCACATGTTTACTAGCCGCCGTTCCGCTATGTGCAGCAGAGAGTCGGTCGTCATCATGTTCAGCATCATTCGTGTTGCTGTAAGTGCCATCTTGTTCATCAGCAGCATTAGTAACCGTTTTACTTGTCGAAACAACTCTGACACTGCCTATACCATTAGCATCGAATTGCTCATCGTCATCCAATAACGGAGCACTTTTGCTCTGCCAGTTCCTAGATTCAGATTTCCTTTTTTCATTACTCTTGGCGTTTTTCCTAATGGTCCACAAACCGTGAATTAGGATAGCGACTATGGCAATAATACCAAAAATCAAAAATGTTATGCGCAAATTTTCCATTTCAAACTACTCTACTTATTATTATTCTGCGATAGCTAAAGCTTCTTCTACACCAACTGAGACTAGCCTCGACACACCTGGTTCCGCCATTGTAACACCTGTTAAATGACTTGCCATTTCCATTGCTACTTTGTTGTGTGTGATGTAGATAAATTGTACGGTTTTTGACATTTCTGAGACCAATTTGCAGAAACGTTCCACATTTGCATCATCTAAAGAAGCGTCTACTTCATCCAGCAAACAAAAAGGCGCCGGATTTAATCTAAATATAGCAAAAACCAATGATAATGCGGTTAATGCTTTTTCTCCACCAGAAAGAAGGTGAATAGTACTATTTTTCTTACCCGGTGGTCGCGCCATAATTGCAACACCGGTGTCTAGCATATCATCTTCTGTTAACGCAAGGTGAGCACTACCGCCACCAAATACTTTCGGGAACAACGTTTTAAAACCACTGTTGATTTGGTCAAACGTAGTTTTGAAGCGGGTTTTAGTCTCTTTATCAATTTTTTTGATTGCCGTTTCTAGAGTCTCTAGAGCTCGAATCAAATCGTCATTTTGCTCATCTAAATAACGTTTTTTTATCGATTGTGATTCAAACTCTTCAACTGCGGCCAAATTAACAGCACCCAAACGGGATAAAGCAAACGTGGTTTTTTCAAGATTCTGCTGCCACCGTTTCTCTTCAATGTCATCTGGTAAATTCTCCAAAACAGATTCCAATGGTTGTTGCATATCTTGCAATTGCTCTAAGTATGACTGCGCACGTACCTTATTACCCTCAGACCGCAGCCTTGCGTTATCTATTTCAGCTTTTATGGTGTCAGCTTGATGATCAATACCTAACTGCGCTTTTTCAGCTTCTAACAACTTTTTATCAACTGCGGCTAAAGCCAGTTGGATCTCTTGGTGACGTGTTTGCGATAACATCTTACTATTTAACAGTACCTGTAATCTTTCTTGCTGCTCTTCAAAAGGCATAGATAGTTCTTCCGCCTCTTCTTGCAACATCGCTATTTTCTCTTTATTTTCGTTTATCTGTTCTTCGCGGCTTATTTGTTGGTCTTTTAATAAGTTGTATTTGCTTTTAGTCTGCTGAACTTGCATAGCTAATTCATGAATCTGCGAGACCAATTGCTCTACTTTTACACGAGTCGACTTTACAGTCGACTGCAATGATTCTGCATGTGCAACTTGGTTGTCCATTACATCTTCAAAGTAGGCAAAATCGATGGCATAACTCTCGACCTGACCGTTCAGCATTTCAAGTGTTGAAAGTTCTTCTCCCGCACTAAATTGTTGGCGTTCTAGATCTAAACTGCACCGTTCATAGCGCATTTTTTGCTGCGTCATTTGTTGCTGAAATTGACTTAATTGCGTCTTCAATTTAAATATTATTTCTACGTAATCAGTGCAAGTCAATGTCTTACCATCAATGAGTTTTGACAATTCATTAAGTGCTGACATTGCTAATTCCAATCCTTGCTCAGCCTGTTTTAAAGTTTGGCTTTGCGCAACTATTTGGTTTGTTAACGACGCTATTTCCGTCGCTCGACTTAAACTTGCGTCAACGTGTTTACCTGCACCGTTAATTAACATATCACTGAACAGCCACAAGCCGCATGGCGTTAGCAGCGAGTGTCCTGCTGGGAGAGCTTTTTGCAGAGCTAATGCAGATTGAACATCTTTAACCAAACTGATCATATTTAAAAACTGAGGCACTACCGGGTTATTAATTTTTTCAGCGAGGCTGCCTAACGTCTTTTGACTCGTCATGTGCTTTTCAAACAACAGACTTTGACCTTGTTTGTTAGCAAAAAACGCCGGCGCTATTTGCACACTCGACATTAGTGGTAATACTTTTGGGCTCGCGATATGTGAAAAAACAATTTCGCATAATACTTCGTATCCCTGTGTGATATCTAAATATGAAGACAATTCTTCTAACGTAGATTCGAACTCATACTGATCATTATTTGCGCGCAGAAGGTTCTCATCAATCATACCTTTTTTATCAATATGTTGAAGAGCATCTTTGCGAGCTTGCAAATTAATCATCAATCCATTATTTTCTTCTACCTCTGTTTTTCTTGCATTGTATTCTAGCGAGGCGTTTGAGTGACGTTTTTGGATAAATAACAAGTCTTCTCTGGCTCTCTCTAAGCCTTTATTCGCGAGTAATAACTCAGTTTGAGTAGCTTCAGATCGCTGAAGTGCATCTTGTTGTCCAAGTTCGGCTAATTCTTGTTTCAGTTCTTTAATTCGAGATTCAGTCCGAACCTGCATGTTCATCGTGTTTTCGATTTGGCCATGGCAAGTTTGTAATTTTTGCTTGAGGGAATAGTATTGAGTTTCACCCTCTTTATTTTTCTCTTTAAATTGAAGAAGCACCTCTTCAGCCCCAGAATGCGAAGCTTGCGCAGTATCAATTACATCCTCCAATATCAGTTTTTTTGGCTCTAAATCAATCAATTCATCTTGCACAATAAATAACTCTTTAGCTGTATATGCAAATAAAGCCTCAGTTTTTTGAGACTTAGTTTGCAGATACTGTAATTCAACATGAATTTGTTGTTTACGTTTTTTTGAAAATAACTGTGATTGTTCGATTGTCGTGATACTGGTGCTGACTTTGAATATGTCTTTCTGGATGTCTCTTATTTCAAGCTTGCACATTTCTTGTTTCTCACGATATTGAATAATATTATTTTCGTGACCGCATTTTCTAGAAATAATTTTTTCCAGCTCAACTTCTTTTTCTGAAATTTTAGCTTTAGCCTGATTAATTAAATTGTTTTGTTGCAACCAACGAACAACTGCTATTTGCACTTTTAGTTCTCGTTCATTGGCTTTTAACGCCTTGTAGCTCGTCGCTACTAGGGCTTGACGTTCAAGTTTATTTAACTGCTCACCTAGCTCACCTCGCACATCGTCGAGACGTTTTAAGTTCTCTTTCGTGTGCTTTATTCTATTTTCAGTTTCGCGGCGACGCTCTTTGTATTTCGATATACCAGCGGCTTCTTCCACAAATATACGTAATTCTTGCGGCCTACTTTCTATCAGCTTAGAAATCATACCTTGCTCGATGATTGCGTAACTGCGTGGGCCAAGCCCAGTACCTAGAAATAAGTCAGTAATATCTCGTTTTCGACATTTTGTGCCATTTAGTCGGTAGCTAGAAACTGCATCTTTGGTAACAATCCGCTTTACCGACAACTCATTGTAGTTTGCATATTCGCCAGCAATTCGTCCTGACGAATTATCAAAGACCAATTCAACCGTGCATTGCGAAATAGCTTTGCGTGCAGCGGATCCATTGAAAATCACATCTGTCATCGCATCACCGCGCAAGTTTTTAGCTGAGCTTTCACCTAACACCCAGCGCACAGCATCAATGACATTAGATTTTCCACAGCCATTTGGTCCCACCACTGCCGTCATTTCGCCCGGAAATGTTATCGTGGTAGCGTCTACGAATGACTTAAATCCTACTAATTTAATTTTTTTTAAGCGCATGCAATATAAAATAAGTGTAAAGCAAAAAGGTGACTCCTAATGAGTAACATTCGACGGCATCTAGTTATTTTTATCTATCTATTGTTTACCTATATCAACCAATCTAATTGTCCTTAATCGTAATGCAAATGTAACAAAAGTAAAACTCGGTAACAATTGTTCATTACATCACTCTCATTAGCACGATATACTAGTATTCGCTGATAGCAAGAATTACAAAGGGACAATGATGAATAATAGAAGTGGTGCTAGTTATTTTTTTGAAGGGTTTTCACTCATTAAAACCAAAGGACTTAAACGCTTTGTTTTTGTACCCTTATTTATTAATTTATTATTATTTTCAATGGCTTTTTACTTCCTTTGGCCGCAGTTAGAAATTGGTATAGACTACATAGTCAACTTGATTCCTAGCTTTCTTGGGTGGTTAAAAACAGCTTTAATTTACGTACTTTGGCCAATTGCTGTTATTACTGTACTGCTTATTTTTGCGCTTATTTTTGGGACGTTAGCTAATTGGATAGCAGCGCCATTTAATGGTTTATTAAGTGAAAAAGTAGAGCGTTACTTAACAGGCCAAGATATGGGCAACGAAGGATTATTTAGCGCAGTAAAAGACGTGCCTAGAACGTTGGGACGCGAGCTTTCAAAAGTACTATACTTTTGGCCCCGCGCTCTCGGTTTCTTAATCTTATTTTTCTTATTACCTGTGATAGGTCAAATTCTGTGGTTTTTATTTACTGCTTGGATGATGGCGATCCAATATTGTGACTACCCTTTCGACAATCATAAAGTTACATTTAAACAAATGCAATATGACTTGAACCAACACAAACGTAAATGCTTTAGTTTTGGCATCATGGTAAATATTTTCTCACTCATCCCAATCATGAACTTCTTGGTAATGCCGGTTGCTATTTGTGGTGCAACGTCACTATGGGTCGACGAGTTTACTAACAAACGCTTATAGCGCAGACCAGAATATGCCGGCTTCGTTGTCATTATTGGCAAATGCGGAAATAGCTAAATTATCGTTGAGCGCAGGATAATTAGCTTTATTTAATAGAGACTGGCGCCACAAAGTTCGATACACCTTGGGTATATTAGGCACATCATGATATTCCAAAAATGTCATTTGCTGAGTCGGTTTGAAGGACTTATATTCTGTATTATTACACGTTCTAGAACGCGCAATATGATGTAATACTGGGTTGTTACTTTCCAGCACTTGTAACTCATTATGCGCATCTAGCACTCTTTGCCAACTATTTGCTCTTGCTGATGGTAAATAGCGGGATTTTATGGCTTGTGTCTGCCTCAATTGCCCCTCTTTATTGATGCTCCGTTTATCCTCTGCCTGTATATCCTGCGTTTTAATTTCATTGTCACCATCTAGTTGATTCTGGCTGTTAAGAAACGCTTCTGGCATTGGTGATAACAGTAAGTTAGGTGCGATATTTCTGCCACAATGATAATTAGCTAAGTCATCAGGCAACGCATATTCATCAACAAACCCAGCGAAATGAGCTAGTTCATGTACAAAAACGGAGTACGAATCCGATTGATCCAAAAACATCACACCATTATTAACGTTCGCTTTGCCCTGTTCCGCAAAAACAACCATGTGAGTAAAGCTTAATGGCGTTTTTAATTGACTCAGCGGGTATAGATCACAGCCTAACCTAGCTCCATTCTCAAAATTATTACTGCACACCAAGCTGTCCTTTTGCATCCAGATTGGGGGCAGAACGCATAATGGTAGGTCAGCTAATCTTTTATCTTTCTCAAATTGTTCTTGAAACGCTGAAGCTTGAATAAAGGAAACCAACGTTGTAGCGACAAATTGGATTGTTTGAGCACAATTTGGTCCTTGTACAGGAACAGATAATAATGATACTAGAGGCTCCCTGTGATGCTCTCGAATGACTTGCAAAGCTACTTTCGCAGAGGCAAAGCCTTGTTTCGCAGCCTTATCAAAGTATATTTCGGCGCTTTGAGTTTTGTCTTCTTTCCAATACAAGTTAGCTAACTTAAACGCACTCGATGCATCAAATTCAGCCGCTTTTTTTAACCACATAACTGCCTCCGAATTATCATCAGATTCAAAAATGTATTTTGCCATCGAGATAATTGCAGGTTCATAACCCGCCTCAGCTGATTGTTGCATCCACATTCTCTTTTCATCATTTGAGGTTTGCAACAACGCGTATTCGAATTGACTTTGAACATGCCCTAATTTAGCTGAGGTCTTTAACCATGTTCTTATTTCTGTGGTGTTTTGACTGCGCATAGCCGCATAGTAAAGAGCACCACTACTGCCCAGTTTACCCGCCAACACTAACCAATATTGGTCATCTGAATCAATTGCGAGTTTAGTTAATGCCCACATAGCGTCGGAATTTCCTCGTTTCACTAGTGGATAAAGAAGATAGCCTGATTGCGTGTGTTTCAACGCTAGATGTTGTGACAATATTCTCACAGGGGAATGACAAGTATCTGCTTGTAAAAAAAAGCAGATGCCAACAATAGCAAATAAAATTTTGAGGTAATTAATGATTAATTTCAAACACTCACCACACGATACTCGAACTATTGGGCATGATTTTTAATGATTTATAGGAGAATTTAACAATGACCATGAGGCATTTAACTATCGAGTAAGCTCTGCACTTTCATCTTCTGAATCACTTGCTTCTTTCCTTTTCTCTCGCAATCTAGCTAACTCCACTCTGGAAAATCGGTATTCGACATACTCAAATACGTTCGTGCTCAACGAAAGCTTAAAGTAATTCGCTGCTTTTACTTTGTTGCCTAGGTCGCTATGGTACTTACCTAAGTAAAAATAAGCTTCACATAAGCGATCGTTCAATTGCTTTTGACTTTTAACATCATCAACTAGATCTGC
>JAWUVZ010000004.1:0-31408 GCA_034112105.1 Glaciecola sp.
TTTCGAACTCAGAAGTGAAACGTATTAGCGGCAATGGTAGTGTGGGGTTTCCCCATGTGAGAGTAGCACACCGTCAGGCTCCCATTTAAGAACCCGTCCTTGTGACGGGTTTTTTCTTTCTAGAGGCTTTATTTGTTGAAAGGAAGAAAATCCTTCTAGTGACAGACTATTTATCTAATTTAATGCTTTTCTAAACTCTTCAACCGCCGTGACGAGATCACGCTCATTGGTTTGCCAAGAGCAGACGCTGAGTCGAATAATAAATTTCCCTTTCCAAGTGGCGCTTCCACACCAAATAACCCCATTAGATTGTATTTCTTTCAATATCCGTCTGGTTAATGTTTCATTACCAGCATGAACGATAACTTGGTTAAAGTGAATGTCGTTCTCTATGACATATCCTATTTCATGTAAATGCTTAGCTAAGTAGCTGGCACCCTCATGAAGTCTATTTAGTAATGAAGCAACACCTTCCCTACCTAAGTGATGCAGACAAGCCCAAAGGTCAATGCCACGAGCTCGGCGTGACATATCAGGTGTATAGATCATATTGTCTCTGGTTTCACCTAATTCGATATAGCTACCTTGCTGATGTAACGCTTCAGTAATAGCTGCTGGATGCTTACATAATATAACCCCGCAGTCATAAGGCGTATTTAATGTTTTATGCCCATCTACAGACCACGAGTCGGCCAACTGCATCCCTAATGTTAAATGCTTCAGTTGCTCAGTGGCTTGAGCCCAAAGGCCAAACGCACCATCAATATGTGTCCAAGCGCCAGCCTCATTAGCTATACTAACAATGGCATTAAAGTTATCGAAGGAGCCGGAGCAAACGTTTCCAGCCTGTAAAATAAGAATACACGATGCATCCAGAACCGGTAGGTGATCAACTAGCATACGTCCTTGATCATCTGACGCTACGATCTCTATAGATGTTGAACCAAAGCCTAACAGTTTAATCATTTTACTGACTGTTCCATGAGTTTGGTCGCCCATTATTATGCGTAGCTTCGGTGCGCCAATGAGTCCATTCTCGTTAACGTCCCAATTCATCTTCTTATATTGATGATTTCTAGCGGCTGCCAATCCGCATAGCGTTGCGACAGAGGTACCGCCTACTAATCCCATCTTCGTCGTGTCCGGTAAGTCAAGTAACTGTATTAGCCACTGTTCACAAACTTGCTCTAGTTTCGCTGATATAGGAGACATTACCTCCAATGCTGCATTTTGATCCCAAGTATCCGCTAACCAACGTGACGCTATACCAATGGGAAGAATACCGCCATTAACAAAACCGAAATATCTGCTTCCACCCTGATTAACCGTTGTGCTGGTACCTATTGCGACTAACTTTTTTAGTGTATCTATAGGGTTATTTTGTTGAGTTGGTAATTCTTCGTCGAATTGCTGTAACAAGGTCAACGCATCGTTTGATGGAAAAACGGGTAGGCTATCGACGTGCATTAAATAGTTAATAGATTCAGCTTTGGCCATTTCTAATAATTTATATGTGTTACTTGAATCGTTTATAGACATATTTTATCCATGGAGTTTGAAGCGGAAAAATTGGAATACCTAAAAATGTGATAGTTAACCCAACACACCTTCGTGACGCCTCAATCCGCAAAGCGACGAACAGTTGGGTTTTAGCTGATTGAATTGAGATTAATTCCAAATAGAATAGGAACATACATTAACTAGGCACAAATCTCGACTTTATTTGGGCTTACAGAGTCGTTAAACACGCTTATTTGACTAAACCCTATGTTTCATGGTGCTCAATCCGCTAACCCTTCTTGCTGCGCAACGCAACGAAAAGTATTTTTACAAAATAAATAATGATATTAGTGCTTATTTGACTGTCTTATTTGTAAGCCAAACCAGATAACATTATCATTACCACATTGAGACTTTTATTAAGAGTAGTATGACTGTAATTTCTGGCAATATTAAGAAGATGTCCGTAGACGTAAACGCGGACAATTTAGCGCAGTATCAATTAAATGTAGGTGATACTGCAATCAATATGAATAACGTTATCGGAAAGCATATTTCTGTTAACTATCAAGCAACCATAAACTGTATTCACTGTGGTAGAAAAACTAAGAAGAGCTTTAACCAAGGCTATTGTTATCCATGTTTAACTAAATTAGCGCAGTGTGACATATGCATAATAAAGCCTGAAAAATGTCACTATGAGCAGGGTACCTGTCGCGAACCGTCTTGGGGCGAAAAGAATTGTCTGCAGTCCCATTTTGTTTACCTGTCAAACACCGGTAATGCAAAAGTAGGGATCACTCGTTTTGTCACCGACGGTGTGTCATCTAGATGGATTGATCAGGGAGCATCCCAAGCAATTCCTATATTACGGGTTCAAAATAGGCTAATGAGTGGTTTGGTTGAAACGGCATTAAAAGCACAGATTGCAGATAAAACCAATTGGCGCAAAATGTTGCAAGGCGAAGCGGAGCCGATCGACCTAATAGCATTGAAAGATACCTTGTTAAAAAATGCAGCTCCCCAATTGACCGAATTACAGGACCAATTTGGTATTCAGTCGTTAACAGGTATTGACTCAGATATCATTAACATAGGATATCCAGTTGATGTTTATCCTACAAAAATAAAATCTATAAATTTGGATAAAGAACTTGGGTTTGAAGGTCAATTAAAAGGCATAAAGGGTCAATACCTTTTACTTGATAACGACAGAGTGATTAATATCAGAAAATATTCCGGGTATCATTTAGATATTGAAATCCAGTAGCTATGAAGCAATAACACATGTAAACGGCTCGATGGCTATCGGGCTATTAACGCTGCATGATTAGCTATTGTAAGGACTAATACCTTTCATCAATATATGTTCTACGGTAATGACTCTCTTAGTTGTGCTTGTCCCTAATCTAACTAACTCATGATGTAAAACGTTATTAGATACTACCTCAATATTTGCTGCTTTGTTCAACTCACTTTAATAATCGATTCAGACACGATTGCTAACTTAGTAGATTCGGATAATTTTTGCAGATATGTTTTTACTCGCTATTATTGGAGCCTTAATTGAATTAGATTTAACAAGGTTCGTTATCGCTCGTTTATCCTTATCACAATTGATTTATATGTCAAAAGTTGGGTTACCTAATCCTAATCTTTGGAACAAGAATTCCTGTTAGTTTTTACCAATTATTGTGTTCTTTTTTTTAACAAAAATAATTTAATTACCTACCATTGCATTACTTTCACATATGATATTATCGATAAGTAATTACCATGTGAATATCAACCCCTTTGGTGCTCCATATTAATTTAGATCGATAATTGCCCATATACAAAGAACTAAGCAAGAATATTAGTGCATATAACAAAGCGACTACGCCGACTATTTTAAGCCTAATAAGTGAGTACCAAGGCAAGTTTGCTGAAACCCTGAAATATGCCCACAAATCAGGTCACATAAATTTACCAGATAAATGTTCAATAGATGTTGTCGAACAAGCTATATAAGCTAATATACCGCGCATCTTTATTCTACCAAATACTTGCTTGTGCATTATCCCAATCGTACTTCCAATCTTCAGGAATTGTCTTAATGTCCAAAAGGCAGGCTAATGAAAGTTGGGGATACAACTGTGCGTAGTTTTTTACGTCGGTACCTTGCACTCGGCGATTAATATGTTCAGGACGCAGGTTTTCAACATTGTCTAAACCAGCGGCACCCATCAGTTCCACTAGATTTTTAACCGTTTCATGATGGAAATTCGCGACCCTTTGAGCCTTATCAGTTACTATAATCGCTTTATTTCGTGACGGGTTTTGTGTGGCAATACCGGTTGGGCAATGGTCTGTATTGCAGGTGCGCGACTGAATGCAACCAAGCGCCAGCATCATACCTCGGGCAGAGTTGACAGTATCAGCCCCCAAGGCCAAGGCCCGCAGAATGTGGAAGGCGCTAAACATTTTGCCTGATGCGATAATGCGAATTTGATCCCTTAGGCCAACACCAATAAGTGCACTATTAACGAATATTAGTGCATCGCGAATTGGCGTTCCTACGGAGTTGGTCATTTCGGTTGGGGCTGCACCTGTTCCGCCTTCACCACCGTCAACGGTAATGAAATCTGGTTTGATCCCTGTTTCAAGCATCGCTTTACATATTGCTAAAAATTCATCGCGACGTCCAATACATAGTTTAAAACCCACTGGCTTACCGCCAGATAGTTCGCGTAATTCACGCACAAAATGCAGTAACTCCAATGGCGTCGAAAATGCCGAGTGCGAAGGCGGTGATACTACATCCTGCCCCATTGGTACATGGCGAATAGTAGCAATTTCCTGAGTTAATTTAGCTGCAGGTAAAATCCCACCGTGCCCAGGTTTGGCGCCTTGGGAAAGTTTTATTTCTATCATTTTTACAACCTCTTTAGAGGCATTCTCCTGAAAGGTCTGATGACAGAAATTACCTTCTTTATTACGACAGCCAAAATAACCTGTGCCAATTTGCCAAACAATGTCACCACCGTGCTCAAGATGATAAGGACTCATACTGCCCTCGCCGGTATTGTGTGAAAACCCACCTATTTTTGCGCCCTTGTTTAGCGCCATAATGGCATTTTTGCTCAATGCACCATAACTCATCGCTGAAATATTTAATGGCGATGCCATGTAGGGCTTTGAGCATGCGTCGCCGCCGAACTTTATACGAGGAGCGAAATCGGTCATATGTATAGGTTTAAGCGAGTGATTTAACCATTCGTAACCCGCACTATTCACATCAAATATGGTACCGAAAGGACGCGTGTCTCTGGCGCCTTTGGCGCGTTGATAAATTAAAGAACGGAACTCTCTGGGGATGGGACTACCATTTGTTTCATTTTCAACAAAATATTGTTGAATTTCAGGGCGAAAAGATTCAAGTAAGTACCGAAATCGACCTAATACGGGATATAAACGTTTGATAGATTGTTTTCTTTGAAGTATATCTGAAAGGCCCATAAAAATGATAGGCACTACCACTACTAACAACCAAATGGCGTTAGGTATAGCTAAACTGAGTGCATAAATGAGTGCAGGGGCAGCAAACGCGAAAATACTAAAAATTTGACGAACTGTCATGCAGAGATGTCCTTTAAAATTAAAACTATTAATGTTATGAATAAGTAAGACCGTAGATTTATCATTTTTATTTCGTTGAATTTGACGATAAGAAAAACATTGTTAGCATTAAAGTAATTATTCAGCAGCTGAAGTGCCAAATAGATCTTTTTATCGTGTCAACGCCAGTGAAATAGACTATTGGTTTCAAAAGTATCAGACCGTAGGGCGCATTTGCTAGTTTTTATTGAGTGTTGTTGTTTGTGAGCATATCTCTTTAAATAATTTCATTGTGACCATTTAGGACACTTGTGCTGCATTGCTGTCATTATCTAAAATGGTGAAATTACTAAGCGATTATTTTATGCCTGAGTAATTAGCGGCAGCTATTTTCGCTTATTTCTGCAATTTTTCTAGTCGACCTGCACCCCAACTTATTGTTGCAGAACCGCAAGGTGCCCCACACATTCATAAGTCCAAACAATTAAATGAACGCTTTACCGTGAAGGGAGACTTACCCAATATTATGGCGGGTGTAGCCTGCGGGGAGAACTACTCTGAGGTGCATCGAGGAATTTTTTGGCTATAAAATACATAACAAATGTAGGTAATCGGAAAACTTACTATACCTTCGACTTCGTAAGTTTCTGTACGCGTAGAAGCATTAGTTGACTTCCTTCAATCTATTGAGGGTTAGGTCGGTGGTTTTAATTCCATTCTTTAAACGTCTAATCATAACTTCTAAAGCAGATTGCTGAAACCAAAGCGTCTGTTTTTGATTATTACTAGATAATATTTTTTCAACTTCTTGTATAACGAGTGAGTTAGAAACGGTGATTTGGCAGGTATTTGGTAATGTAGGGTAATGGTAACCATCATCTTCGAATATAAATTGGTCGTTGCAATGTTCGCGGATTTTCATTTGTATAGTTTCATCTAATTGCGTCCGAATTAACTCCCTATACGGTAAATTGGTATTTCTTAGAAGTGTATCATTCCTATCGGTACTCGATTCATAATAGAGGGTGATGGCTTTTCGTATTTATTCATTGTCAATGAATTCAATTCGTCCTGTTGCAAGAAGTTCATCATAAGCACCCCGCTTTTCTGAAAGCATGAAAGCATTAAAGCATGAAGGTTTGACTTGCCTGATAATAGCTAATCAAAAAATCTATATTCAATTCACTTGAAGGAACCTTGTAACCTTTTTGGGCAGAATTAGCATGTGAGAGTGCAATATTGACGTAATTTATAGTTTGCTGAAAACCGCTTATCTCAGATAGTAAATCACCTTCAAGTCGTTGAATGTATTTATTTGCTATTCGCTGATTTTCAAGATTTTGATTCCAATTAGAAACTTGAATGCCGATAAACACCCCGAAGGCTACGATAAGTAAGTCTAGCGCCACCGCAAAGCAATTTTATTCTTTGACGTGTTTAGTGACGCTACGTAATATCATTGAAATCCTTTATTATTCTTATTTTTCCATTGGATACAATGTACTTATATTGATGAGTTTAATCAATCATTGCACAGATCCCAACGGCAGCTCATCGAACATAAGAGCCATCACGGATTCATTATGGAGGGCTATAAATGGCACAAAGTTGTCAGTCAGTTTTGAACTGCGAATGTCTCCTTTTGCAGGTGAGTTCAATCGGTCAATGCAAGGCTATACTTAAATAAAGTGCCGCTCGTAACTACTGTGTCTCGACGCTTTTTCGCACACAAAAAAACCGACATAAGTCGGCTTGATGTTATCTTGCAAAGAATGGTACCAGTGGGCGGACTCGAACCGCCACTCCCGAAGAAACCAGATTTTGAATCTAGCGTGTCTACCAATTCCACCACACTGGCATCGTTTGTTTGATGTGTTCAGTTCAAAAAAACGTTGCAAATCCTTGCACATATTTTTTGCTTGTTATAGTCAAAAGGTACGTACCTTTCAGTGACTTGCCTGTTAAGTGCGGATAGGCACGTTAGCTTTTTAATCCGCTGCGTCTACCAATTTCGCCACTCTGGCACAGAGTGCCAAACGACTTGCGTCGAGTGGAGGAGCATTATATCTATCTAAGATCATGTATCAAGTATTATTTTAGCCTTATGCATAAAAGATAAGCTATTTTGCCAATAAAAACATCTTTGTAGATGTTGTTGGAAGTATAAACAGTGATAACATGCGAAGACTAGTTACTGTTGTTTCCATTTGTTAGAGGCTGTAAACGTTGGCAAAAAGTAAATCCACATCGCAAAAAAAACCAGACTTGGTAAAAACCGATAAATCATTTCGACGCGCTGGCTTCTTTCGACGTTTAGCCGCTATGATATACGATGCATTAGTTGCTACTGCAGTGGGCATGTTATCGGGGTTAATTTTCCAAGTCGCGGTGCTTATTCTGTTTCAAACTGAATTGCTTGAGAATGGCGGTTTTGAAAATTACATGGATTACTTTCAATCTTCTGACACACTTCAGTTAATTGCCAACGCTTGGGTAGCGCTTTGGATTATGGGCTTCTTTTTATGGTTCTGGAAGCATGGTGGTCAAACGCTGGGAATGCGTGCTTGGCGGCTTAAAATCTATAATTTAAAGGATGAGGGAAATATCAGCTATGCTCGACTTTTTCTTAGATTAGTTATGTCTTTTTTAGGCTTAGGAACGCTCTTGGTACTGTTGGATGTTAAGAACAGACAATCATTACAAGATAGAGTCGCGCAAACTGAAGTGCTGTATCTTTCTATAGAAGCAAACGATCATAAAAATTGGTAACACCTATCTTATTGGCGTCTCAATAAAATCATTGCAATACCCGCAAAAACAAGGCTAGGAAGCAAGGCTCCTATAAAAGCGGGTAATTGAAATACGAGGCTAACTTGGCCAAAAACTTGATTTGCAATAAAGAAGAAAAATCCAACCATTACACCCATAATCGTTCTCGCCCCCATCGTTACGCTGCGAAGCGGTCCAAAAATGAATGACAGAGCCATTAACAGCATAACGGCGACGGAAACAGGCTGCGTTATCTTTCGCCAAAAGGCGAGCTCATACCGCGCAGAATCTTGGTCACTGTTGTTCAAATACTTAACATAACCGACTAGACCTTGAATGGAAAGTGCCTCAGGTTTTATCGCTACAATACCTAATTTATCAGGAGTTAACGTACTATTCCAAGACAAACTTTGGGCTTGTGATTTATCTATTTTTGTTGGGGAAAACGTCAGTAAAGTAACGTTTTTAAGCTCCCAGTTTTCATTCTTAAAGAACGCAGCATCGGCTGTTAAAACATTGGTTAATTCGAGTTCAGCGCTAAATTGATACACGGTTATGTCTCGCAGTGTTTCTTTCGTGAGGACCTCACCAATGCTAACGAAATCATTGCCATCTTTGGCCCAGAACAATTCGTCTGATAAAATCAGACTACCTCCTGACAATGATTGCGTTCTAATTTCTTTTGCTTTTGCTTCGCTGCGCGGCGTCACCCATTCGCCTAGCATCATCACTGCAATAATCAATATAATAAGTGACTTCATAGCAGAATTAATAATATTCCAACGACTAAGACCAGACGCTTGCATCACAACAAGCTCGCTGTTTTGTGCTAGTAGCCCCATGCCGATGAGACCGCCGAGGAGTGTTGCCATGGGCAGGAACTGTTCGATGTCTCTAGGTAGGCTCAAAAGCACGTATAAAGCCGCCAAGGTCATATCGTAATCGCCTTGTCCTACTCGACGTAATTGCTCAACAAATTTGATCAGCGCGCTTAGTCCGACTAACACTGACAGTGTCACCGTTACCGTTCCTAAAAGAGTGCGCGCTATATATAAATCAAGGAGACGGAACATCTTTTCTCCTTAAAAATAGTTGACGCAGAATTACGCCTGTTTTGCGGTCTCGGGCGATCAAGCCCATGCCAACGAGCAACATCACAATATGCACCCACCATAAGCCTAGCGCTGGCGGTAATTTTCCATCCTCTAGCACTTGGCGGCTAGCAAGTAGCAGCAAGAAGTAACCAAGATATAAAAGTAACGCTGGAAACATTTTACCAAAACGGCCTTGTCTAGGATCGACAGCACTTAGTGGAACAGCAATAAGTACTAAAAATGGAAGCGAAAGTGGTATGGCAATGCGCCATTGTAGTTCTGCAATTGCCTCAATATTATCCAATTTCATTAGTTCTGAGGTAGGCAGCGCCACCAGTTTTCGACGTTTTTGCTCTTGGTTTTTTGGTGCGATCGTTACTCGATATTCGTCAAAATTAATTATTTGAAAGGCTTGCTCCGTGCTCGAGCCTTCATATTGATTACCATCAAACAACACTAATTGCTGATCGCCTATTTCGCTAGTTTCGATGGTGCCCGTTTTAGCGTAGATAAGTTGGATTTGTTTATCGTCTTGACTTCGCTGCGATAGGAATATTTTT
Organism: Glaciecola sp.; assembly: GCA_034112105.1. Lineage (GTDB taxonomy): Bacteria > Pseudomonadota > Gammaproteobacteria > Enterobacterales > Alteromonadaceae > Glaciecola. The sequence continues at coordinate 9,521 of JAWUVZ010000004.1, forward strand.
TTCAAGCGGTCGCTATCAGAATCAACATCATGAACGAATATAACCGCTTTATCATTTCCGGTTTGTTGAAAGCGGCCAGGCATGATTGACGCAAGTCCTGATTTTGCAGTTGCTTGTTCTTGTAATTGGTATTCTTTTTCTGCAGCAGCAGGGGCGAGATAAAGCGTTACAACGGCGGTGACTATTGCCATTATGACGGCAAAAAGCAATGTTACTCGGGTTACATACCATTCACTGACTCCGCAGGCTTTGAGAACAGTCATTTCGCTGTCTACATACATACGACCGTGCGCAAGCATAACACCTAAAAATAGGCTTATGGGCAGTACTAGTGAGGCTAAAACGGGGCTATAAAGTGTAATAAAACCTAATACTAAATCGGCAGGGACATCACCATCAGAAGCATCACCTAAAATTCTTGCAAATTTAAGTGTGATGAAGATTGCCATGAGTATTAAAAATACAGCAATTTGCGATTTGAATGTTTCGCGCAATAAATATCGGAAAATTAGCATTTAGTTACTGATGAAAACATAGGTTTTAGTGGAAAGGTGCAGATATATCAGTAAACTGGTTGTTTCTAACTGTTTTAATGCACACAACGTTTATAAATCACGTATAAGTCTAGCATAAAGATTTCTTTTGCTAACACAGATAAATAGATTTTTATTCGCATGAACCAGAGAAATATCGCAAACTCGTTTGTAAGCAGAGAAACAAAGCATAATCATTGAGGAAATATCATGGAATTTAGCGTCAAAAGCGGTAGTCCAGAAAAGCAACGCAGTGCTTGCATTGTGGTTGGTGTGTTTGAACCGCGTCGCCTTACTCATGTTGCTGAGCAGCTCGATCAAATAAGCGACGGTTATATTAGTAACTTGTTACGCCGCGGCGATCTGGAAGGTAAAGCAGGGCAAATGTTGTTACTACACCACGTACCCAATGTGTTAAGTGAGCGCATTCTTCTTGTAGGGTGTGGTAAGGAGCGAGAGCTCAATGAAAGACAGTATAAACAAATTATTGCGAAAACAATTCAAACACTCAATGAAACAGGTTCTATGGAAGCCGTTTGTTTTTTAACCGAGTTGCACGTTAAAGGCAGAGATACTTACTGGAAGGTTCGTCAAGCGGTGGAAGCGGCTAACGATTCTTTATATACTTTTTTACAATTAAAAACTAAAAAGGGTGAACCACGTCGTCCACTGCGTAAAATGATTTTCAACGTGCCAACGCGCAAAGAATTGACATCAGGTGAACGTGCCGTCGAGCATGGTTCTGCTATAAGCAAAGGTGTTTTAGTTGCAAAAGATGTAAGTAACATGCCACCAAATATTTGTAATCCTAAATACTTAAATGAGCAAGCAGCCCTGCTAGTAGAAGACTATGCGTCATTGAGCCTCGAAACAATAGGCGAAAAACAAATGGCTGAACTTAAAATGGACAGCTATTTAGCCGTTGGACGTGGTTCGGTTAATGAATCAATTATGAGCATTATTCATCATAAAGGCGCTGATGCTTCGCAAGCTCCTATCGTATTGGTGGGTAAAGGACTCACTTTTGATTCTGGCGGTATTTCAATAAAACCAAGTGCTAACATGGACGAAATGAAATACGACATGTGCGGTGCAAGTTCAGTCCTAGGTGTCATGCATACGGTCGCTAAGTTGAATTTGCCGATCAATGTTATTGGCGTTATTGCTGGCTGTGAAAATATGCCAGATGCAAATGCATATCGCCCTGGTGATATTCTAACCACCATGTCTGGACAGACAGTTGAAGTGCTCAATACTGACGCTGAAGGTAGATTAGTACTGTGTGATGCGCTTACCTATGTTGAACGATTTGAGCCCGAAGCCGTTATTGATATTGCGACATTAACCGGCGCTTGCGTTATCGCATTAGGTCCTCATGCAACAGCGGTATTAAGCACTCATAATCCGTTATCACATGAATTACTTAATGCATCTGAACAGTCTTCTGACAAGGCTTGGCGTTTGCCTCTTTGGGATGAATATCAAGAATTGATTGAAAGCCCATTTGCCGATATGGCGAATGTGGGCGGCAGAGCAGCAGGCACGATCACAGCTGCATGTTTCTTGTCTCGATTTACTAAAAAGTATAACTGGGCTCACTTAGATATTGCAGGGACAGCTTGGATTGGTGGCGCTCGTAAAGGCGCAACTGGAAGGCCTGTGCCAATGTTGTCACAATATTTATTTAACAAAGCAGGGTTAGTTAGTGAAGATTAATGATTAATGTTTTTGATTGCCAAGCAGGTGGTCTATTGCTTGTTCAATTAGTTCAGCAAACACTAAATAAAGCCTCTATTATGCAACGTGTATTTCGACGAGTAAATAAAGAGGGGTTAAAACTAGACTCTCTTCTGTGCGATGGAAGTAGCCAATAATGCCAATCGTGACTTTTTATCAATTGGACGAGAATAGCCAAGACGCTAAGCTGGATATATTAAAAGCCTGCTCGCACTTGCTATTAGATACCATAAAAAAACGCAAATGGGCGACTGTATTGTGCACGGACAAGCAACAGGCGGAGGACGTCGATGAATTTGTTTGGCAGCACCCAGTAGACAGTTTCATCCCGCACAATTTGGCGGGAGAGGGTCCGAAACAAGGAACCCCAGCTGAAATTACTTGGTTAGGACAAGCACTAAATAGCCGTCATACGCTCATTAATCTATCGCAAAGCATGATAGAGAACCATCGCCAATATCAACATATTATTGATTTTGTGCCTGTGGAAGAAGCCCAAAAGCAGCAGGCACGGGAAAGGTACAAGCAGTATAAATTAGCGGGATGCAACATGCAGTTTACCCCGGCTAATCAAATAAACGAGAGTAATTAATGGATAAGACATTCGACCCCCACAATATTGAAAAAGACTGTTATGCAAAGTGGGAGCAACAAGGCTATTTTAAAGCATCTGGTGAAGGTCAGCCTTATTGTATTTTATTGCCACCACCAAACGTGACAGGCAGCCTACATATGGGGCACGCTTTTCAACATACCATTATGGATTCTTTGATCCGTTATAATCGTATGAAAGGCAAGAATACACTTTGGCAATGTGGTACCGATCATGCGGGTATTGCAACGCAAATGGTGGTCGAACGTAAATTAAATACTGAAGGCAAAACCCGTCATGATTTAGGTCGTGATGGTTTCGTGAAAAAAATCTGGGAATGGAAAGAAGAGTCCGGCGGGACTATTACGCAGCAAATGCGTCGTTTAGGTACCTCTCCGGATTGGGATCGCGAAGTTTTCACGATGGATGATAATTTATCTGATGCCGTGCAAGAAGTGTTTATCAAATTACACGAAGACGGTCTAATTTACCGCGGTAAACGGTTAGTTAACTGGGACCCTGCATTACTCACAGCAGTTTCTGATTTAGAAGTCATAAGCGAAGAAGAAAATGGCTATATGTGGCACCTGAGGTATCCGTTGACTGATGGTTCAGGCCATTTAATAGTAGCAACAACACGCCCTGAAACTATGCTGGGCGACACAGCAGTAGCTGTTCACCCAGATGATGAGCGCTATGCTAGTTTTATTGGTAAGACCATTACACTGCCACTAACCGGCAGAGAAATTCCTATTATTGCAGACGATTATGTTGACCAGGAGTTTGGTACTGGCTGCGTTAAAATAACCCCAGCACATGACTTCAACGACTATGAGATGGGTAAACGTCATAACCTAGAAATCATCAATATATTGACTGACGACGCCAAGTTGAATGACGTTGCACCAGCTAAATATCAAGGTATGGACCGTTTTGACGCTCGTGCTGCCATTGTCGCTGACTTGCTAGAAGATGGGGTGTTGATCAAAACGGATGAGCACAAACTAAAAGTTCCAAGAGGTGATAGATCAGGTGTTGTTATCGAACCCTATCTGACAAATCAGTGGTATGTGGCCGTTGAGTCACTTGCAAAACCGGCTATTGAAGCTGTAGAAAGTGGTGAAATCCGATTTGTACCAGAAAACTGGAACAAGACTTACTACCAATGGATGCATAATATTCAAGATTGGTGTATTTCACGCCAATTGTGGTGGGGACATCGCATTCCAGCTTGGTTTGATGACGAAGGTAATATCTTTGTTGGGCGTAATGAAGCTGAAATAAGAGAAAAGAACAATATTCCAGATTCAGTTAATTTGAGACAGGATGAGGACGTTTTAGATACTTGGTTCTCATCTGCACTATGGCCGTTTGCAACGATGGGATGGCCTAAGGAGACGCCTGAACTAGAAACCTTTGTACCGAGCTCTGTGCTAGTTACTGGCTTTGATATCATCTTTTTCTGGGTTGCCAGAATGATCATGATGACCAAAAAGTTCACGGGTAAAGTCCCATTTAAAGACATTTACATTACCGGCCTTATTCGTGATGAGAACGGCGATAAGATGTCTAAATCAAAAGGCAATGTTCTGGATCCCATCGACCTGATTGATGGTATTGATCTAGACTCGTTAATGGAAAAACGCACATCGGGTATGATGCAACCAAAAATGGCAGCCAAAATAGGCAAGGCGACAGAAAAGCAATTCCCTGATGGCATCAACGCTTATGGTACAGATGCATTGCGCTTTACTTTTGCAGCAATGGCGTCGACCAGTCGCGATATTAATTTTGATATGGGCCGTGTTGAAGGTTATCGCAATTTCTGTAACAAAATTTGGAATGCTACCCGTTTTGTATTAATGAACACTGAAGAATTCGACAACGGTCGTGATGGCGGCGAAATGTCGCTTAGCGTTTTCGACCGCTGGATTTGGTCACAATTCCAAGAAACCTTAAAGGCTTATGAAACCGCAATAGAACAATATCGATTCGATATAGCCGCTCAGCATTTGTATGAGTTTACGTGGAATCAATTCTGCGATTGGTATTTGGAATTATCTAAGGCAGTATTAAATTCAGAGCAAAGCACTGAAGCAGAAAAACGAGCTACGAGACACACATTGATTAACGTACTTGAGCATATGATGCGTTTACTGCATCCGTTTATGCCATTTATCACTGAAGAAATTTGGTTGAAAATTCAGCCGCTATCAAGTAATAAAACAACGGCTATAAGTATCATGGTAGACGCTTTCCCTGAATTTGATGAAAGCAAGCATGATCAAGCTGCAATCGATGATATTGAATGGGTTAAATCATTCATTGTGGGTATTCGGAATATCCGCGGAGAGATGGATATTCCGCCATCAAAACCGTTACCTGTTTTACTTCGCAACGTTAGTGAAAGCGACCAATCAAGATTGGATAATAGTGGTAGCTATTTAGCCAAACTGGCTAAGCTCGAATCTGTAACGCAGTTATCGGCAGGTGAAAAAGCACCCGCATCGGCAACTGCTTTAGTCGGTGAAATGGAGATTCTTATTCCTATGGCGGGCTTGATTGATAAAGAAGCTGAGCTTGCTCGGTTGAACAGAGCAGCAGAGAAGATTGAGAAAGAAGCACAACGCACACAAGGTAAACTCAGTAATGAGAGCTTTGTGAGTAAAGCGCCTGCGGTTGTAATTGATAAAGAGCGTGCGAAACTCGCTGACATGGAAATGCAATTGGGTAAAATTCAAGCACAAAAAGCTGAAATCGAAGCTATTTAAGTGTTGAATTACTGCAACACGAACGTTAACTAAAAAGAAAGTATCGTGTTGCTTCCCCTCTTTACCTTCAGTAGCAATTTGCAGTCGCTCTGTTTTAGCTGACCGCCTATCATCACATGAGTATCAAATGCCAGAAAAGCCAACAGCACAACATCGAAGATTGAAAAAGCTGAGTATTCCAGCACCACAAGCTAATAAAATACCTTTTAAGGCCCAGTTTCATGATCAAATAATTACTGATCATTTCAACTGGCTAAAGGATCCAGCTTATCCCGAAGTGAATGATCAAGCTGTTATTGACTATTTGGACGAAGAAAACGCTTATTTTAATACTTTTTTAGCACCGAAAAAGCCACTAGTGGATACGCTGTTTGCTGAATTTAAAGGACGCACGAATGATACAGACAGCTCTGTTCCTTGGGTTACAAATGGTTACGAATATAAGGCGTTTTATAATCCAAGCGAGGAATATCTCACTTTTAGTCGTCGCAAACTAGATAACGATGACGAAGTCACTTTTTTAAGTGTCACAAAGTTAGCAGAACCGTTCGATTATTTCACAATGGGTGATTGGGAAATAAGTCCAAATAATCAATTTATTGCTTATTCATACAACACAAACGGCGATGAGCGATACAGGATCGTCATAAAAGAGCTGAATACGGGCGAAATGCTTTCAGATGAACTTTGCGACACAAACGGTGACATTGAGTTTAGCGCTGACAGTCAATCTATCGTTTATGGCGCATTAGCGATTGACCGGTGGTTTACCGAGAGCGTGAAGGTACATAAACTAGGCAGTAAACAAGTCAATGATAAGGTTATTTATGCTGAGCGTGATGATGGTTATTTTCTCGGTTTTGGTCTCACTAGCAGCAAGGAATATCTGCTTATTACTAGTGGTCAAAGCGAAACTACTGAAACCTATGTGTTACCAAGCGCGGACTTCACGGCACCCCCTGTTCAGTTAGTTTCCAGAGAACAGCAGTTTCTAAATGATATTGATCATGCAAATGGCTATTTTTACATCGTTGCAAACGATACCCATACAAACTCAAGATTAGCCAAAGTATCGGATAAACAGCCAAGCTACGATAAGTGGGAGACCGTAATTGCGGGATCGGATAAACGTTATCTGATGGACATGCAAAACTTTCAACATTTCATGGTCGTTACATCAAGAGAAAATGGTATTGAGCGTTTTACGCTATATGATGATGCAGGCAACGAACATGATGTCGAATTTCCGGAGTCTGTGTTCTCTATATCAAATGGAAATAATCCAGCGTTTACTCAAGATTTTGTGCGGATCAATTACAACTCGATGATAACTCCGAGTACGGTGTTCGATTATAAGATAGCTAGCAAGACGTTAATCACCAAGAAAGTTCAAGAAATTCCATCAGGTTACGACAAATCACAATATGTCACTGAACGTATTATGGCCCCCGCGCGTGACGGTGCTCTGGTGCCCGTAACGTTGGTGTATAAAAGGGGTTTTAAGAGAGACTCGAGCCAACCCATGCATTTATATGGTTATGGCGCATATGGGAGTACAGTAACCCCAAGCTTTTCAACTACGCGCCTGAGTCTGCTCGATAGAGGTTTTTCATATGCAATTGCGCATGTTCGTGGTAGTGATATGTTGGGCCACCAATGGTACCTGGATGGTAAGTTAGATAAACGAATGAATACGTTTAATGACTTTGTTGATGTTGCGCGTCACTTAGTTTCTGAGAAATATGTCGCACAGGGCAATATTAGCGTATCAGGCCGCAGTGCCGGTGGCAAATTGATGGGAGCAGCAACTATTCAAGCACCTGAGTTATGGAGTTCAGTAACCTTGGGTGTACCTTTTGTTGATGTACTCAATACCATGCTTGACGCAAACTTGCCGCTGACCCCACCTGAGTGGAGTGAGTGGGGTAATCCAATTGAAGATCCCATCGCATTTAACTATATTCAAAGCTATTCTCCGTATGACAATATTGTCGCTCGAGAATACCCACCAATGCTAGTGACCGGCGGTTTAAATGACCCTAGAGTAACTTATTGGGAGCCGGCAAAGTGGACAGCTAGAATGCGAGAACTTAAAACAGATGATAACTTATTAGTGATGCGCATCAACATGGGCGCAGGCCATTTTGCAAATAGTGGGCGCTATGGTCGTTTGCGTGATTATGCGGAAGAGTTTGCATTTATGTTAGCGTCTCATGGCATAACAGAGTAGGCAGCAACACATAAAATAAAGCTGAAAGAAATATAAAAGCGCGCGACTGAAAAGTAAGCGCGCTTTTTATTTTTGGTGATCGAAGCGAGTACTAAATAAGCTGCATAAATAACGGAGCATTGGCTGGGTGTTAATAAAATTAAACCTTAAATCGTCTATAAGCAATAAAGGCTAGCCCTGCAATCAACCAAATGTCCAGTGCGCCGCCATGTTCAACGACAACAACTTCAACGGTTTCGACATACTCGAAGTCTTCACTCTCCAAGCTAAGATAAGCTAAATCGGCATCATCAGTGCCATCCGCGACCGCAACGACTTCGTCTGTATCTGCATCATATATCATTACCATCAGTTCATAGTCATTGCTTGGAAAGCCAGTTACTAAATCGTTTTCAATGATAATAGCGTCTTGAGTATTATCACCATTAATATCGTAAATATTTGTTGTATAAAAAGGCGTGAATACGTCGGACGTCGACGTGTAAATAACCGCATAAATAGGTGCGGATGTGTAAATCGTGTCAACATCGAACTCAAGTGTAAAAGACGAATAGTATCCATCGTAGTCGATATCTGCAGTAAACGTGACAAAGCTATCGTATATCCAAAAATCAGTATCATCATTGTTACGAGCATACTCTCTCGATAATGGCATTTTTTCAGATAATGTTAACTGCGCGCCACTGGGTGATTTCACTGTGAGGGGCTTTGCTGCTTTTAAATGCTTCTTAACTTTTAAATGAGAACCGTCTACTTGGAGCATATTTGGCTGATATTCGGTGCCTTTAACGACAACATCTTGTAATGTCGTATTAACTTGCGACGTTGTGTCTTTCGCTAATGTGGGTGGCGCAAAAAAAACCAAAAAGAAGATTGTGGACAATGCGCTTGCCGTAAAAGTAGTTGCAGGAAGAAATATATTTTTAGACGCTTTCATTATGTGTCACCTCAAGTTTGATGCTTAAGACGCATTATGCTGTTGGCAAGCTGAACCTAATCTGAAACTAAACTGAACGACGGCTGACTGGAATAGCTATCACTGCGCTCTCAGTCCTATCGACATTGGTAGATTAACACTCCAAAATGTTAAGAATGATTAGAAGGACGACTATCTTCCATTAATACATCCAACTTAATTTGAGCTTGCTTGTGATTATTCAAATCTACAACTTCAATCATTTCACACTCATCTCTAATCATCTCAGAAATAAGACTAGGATAGTGGCGACAATCTTCGGGGCGATCTAAGTATATGCTACAAGTATATTTAGGTTGAGCATGCGCGTTAGTAGAGGGCTCAATCTCCAGAAAAGGACATGTTGTTAAGCGTAAGCCAGATTCGGGTCCGAACCAAATTTCATTATTTCTAACAAATTTGAAAATCTCCGGATTAAATAACTCCCAGAGGTCGATTTCTTCGGTCGTAGCAGAAAGAGCGCCATCGCCATATTTAATACAGCACTTTCCACATTGGTTACACTCTCTCATTTTATCGAGCTTTCCTATGTAAATGGATTCGAGGTATCAATCTTCGTCATCATCATAGTCATAGCTACTATCATCCTCAATTTCGTCGCGTTCAAGCGCTCCCTCTCCAATAAAGTAGGTACCCCATCCGTCATAGTAAACTTTGTGCTTGTCGGCAATCGCGATCAGTTTATCTGAATCGGCATTAAAAACATTAACATCCAATTTTTTTTCTACAATAGCGTCAAAGCAAAAAACAGTTTCCCCATCATCCAGAATAAGCTCTTCTGCATCTGTCACTTCAAAACCTGCTTTAAAAGCATCTACTGCTGCTTTTTCAAGCGCATCAAAGTCACTGCAGGCCAAGTGATGCTCAATGGTGTGTGGAAGATCAATGTCACTGCCATCTTCTATCAGTGCTTCTATTGTTTCTTTGTTAAATTCGTACCATTCATTTGCGTCATGCTGACTCATATTACCCTCGTCTTATCAATCTAGGTCAACCGACCTTATGCGTTATCTAGTTTTTCAGCTTCTATATTTAGCTGAGCAATTTTTGTGGACATAATGGAATGAAGGTAATCGGCTAGTTTTTTAGCACTCATTCCTTCAGGTAAGTCGACGGGATCCATCACTTCAATAATGACGGTGCCATTATTCCACCGATTGAACTTAATTTTGTCGTGCATTTCACTTGCACATACCGGAACTATGGCTTTTTGCGCGGCTAGCGCTAGCCTGAATGCGCCTGTTTTAAATTTCAGTAATCCGCGTCCATTGCTGCGTGTACCCTCAGGGAAAAACCAAATGCTCAGTTTTTTCTCGTTCATCTTATTTAGGGTCTCGTCCAGCGTATTTCTAGCGCTTCCCGTATTTTTACGGTCAATCATTATATTCGCGGACAGCCAATAAATAACACCAAAAATGGGTATCCATTTGATACTTTTTTTACCAACAGTAACGACTCCGGGCAATGCAGCTTTGCTTACCGTTAAAATATCGTAGCTGTTTTGGTGATTAGCAACAAACACGTAGTTTTGGTCACTATCAACTTTTTCTGACACTCGCAAATCTATTTTTAAACCAAGAATTCGGGTCATAGTTGAGTAGCATTGACCCGCTAAATACACGTTATTTCTATGAAAAGGACGAGTTAGGTATATTAAGAATAGTACTGCATTAACCCCGATAAAATAGAGTAATAACGTTATGAATCGAATAATAGCTAACACAGACATTCCAAAAAGCTTGAATTGGCCGCAATTATACGGAGATTTTTGTTTGAAGATACCTTATCAGTCGATTTAATGCATGAATTCTGCACCAGTGCCGATATACTACCTTTACCTATTTATCTTTAGTAAGTGAGCAGTTATGCCTATTTTTAAGCATGAAGAATTGGAAGATGATATTCTTCACGACTTAATCGAAGAAATTAATGAGTTATACGAAGCGAGTGAGCAAACACTAATAGAGCTAGAACTCACCCCGAAAGATAATGAGTTACAACGTGCATTGTTCCGTTCAGTACATACTATTAAAGGTGATTTAGGCTTAGTTTCATTTACACCAATGATAAAGGTGCTGCAGCACCTTGAAGACTTACTTGATTTGCTTCGAAAGGGCGAAATTGATTACACCAGTAACATGAGCGACTTAGTTCTTCTGCTTATGGACAAAGTAAAAGTGTTTGTGGAAAGCTGTGTGAAATCCGGCCAAGCAGAATATGATAGCGAATTAAATGCGGCCGTTATCGAGATTATTGCTGAAATAGATGGGACAAATCAGCCTCGTCATGAAGGCTTACTTGCCAAAGCGGTTAATTTGATTGAACCGTCTCGACAATTACACCAAGACGATGTGGCTGCGCAAAATATTGTTAATCTGGCGCGCACGGGTATCCCCAAAAACTTGACCCCTGACCAACAAGTCGATCTACTCTTCTTTAGGGAATTGATGAAGCCAATTGAAAAGCGTGCAGGTTATGCTGAGGGTCGAGGCGATCGAATTGCGAAACTGGCTTTTTATATAAACGCATTGAATGATAAACCCATCAATGAAGCGCAATTAGCGGTAGCCTGCTATGTGCATGACTTTGGCATATCTTTTATGCCTGTAGAGGTCGTAAATAAAGAGACCGAGTTGACTAGTTTGGAGCAAAACTTATTGCGCTCTCATGTTTATAAAAGCGCGCGTTTGCTGGAAAACTTGAGTATATGGGATGAAGCTAGAAAAATGGTGATGCAACACCATGAATTTGTGGATGGCACTGGGTATCCGATGGGGCTCAAAAATCATGAAATCTGTGATGGTGCCAAGTTAATCGCCATACTAGATAAGTATGATGGTTTGATAAATCCCACTGATCATAATAAGCAATCAAAGAAAGATGCGGTTATTACTATTAATAAAGAATTTAAAGGTAAACTCAGTGGCCATTGGTTGCGTTTATTCAACCTTGGAATGACGAGACTATTGAAGGGCTAACTTCAGCTGAAAAAACCGTTAACAAGATCGAGGGCTTTATATCAAAAAAGTGATGATCGGCGCTACTTTCATTTCTTTGAATGCAAGCATTCAATAGCCTTGCTTCATATTAATGCCTGAATCAAGAGGTAAGCACTGTAATTTTTTACGTAAGTTGTTTGCGAATACATTAAAGACTAACTCATGTTGGCTTGTTGCCGCGGTGTGATTGGTCATGAGTAGGTTTGGTGTATTCCAAAAGGGATGATCAGTGGGTAATGGTTCAGCTTTGAATACATCGATAACAGCGCCTCTGATATTACTGTTATTCAACGCATTGACTAAATCGTTGTCGTCTTTAATGACATTGCCACGTCCTGCATTTATAAATATAGCGTGCGCTCGCATGCATTCAAAAAACCTTGCATCACAAATACCGGTGGTATCAATCGTATGTGGTAGCAAATTGACAATTACATCGACTTTGCTAGCGAATTCATATCGCTGAGCTAAATTGAAATGTTGATCAGCCTCAACCGGTTTGCTTGATGCGTTTAAACTATAGACTATCATACCAAATGCTTTGGCAGCCTGCGCAACGTCTTTCCCAATACTTCCTAAACCCATGATCCCCATAGTTTGATGTTGCAGCGTTGGAATTCTATATTGTTGCCAGTGGCCCTGTTGCTGAGTAGACATTAATTCAGGAATTTGACGTTGAAAATAGAGTAAATAGGCCATCACATACTCGCGCATTTGAGCGCCAAATACGTTTTTTAAACCGGTTAGTTGATAGTCTTTTTTGGACTTGGTAACAAGAGTGTTAACGCCGGCCCAAGTCGACTGTAGCCAAGTAAGATTTCGACATTCATCAATATATCGTGACATGATATTTGGGTTTGCTAGCGCATATTCTATATCCACTAAGCGAGCTCCATCTGCATGATCATTTGCCCAAATGAGTTCAATATCATTGAACTCGCCCGCTAACTGTAAATCATGTAGCGCTTTTTGATAGGCAGTATACTCTCGGGAAATAATAGCTAGCTTGGGCATGCAAAATAATCCAAATTTGATGAAATTGACGGTGAAGAAAATGGCATTGATGCCGATACTATTTCTATCACAGTTGAGAATAATAAGGGAAGTAGATTCTATGTATGATTTCACCATTAACGGTACACTCAACGCACGACTTGAGAACGTATATACTGCTTTTCATGACCCAAATGTGCTTGTGCGCTGGTTTGCCCCCGGAAATATGATGGTGTCCCAGTTCATGTCAAACTTCATTGAAGGTGGGAATTATCGCTTGATACTGCAATCCCCTGACGGCTTTCAACAAACCATAGTGGGTACCTACAAAACCATTAATTTAAGCCAGAATTTGTATTTTAGTTGGCGTTGGGAAGATACCAATGATGTTACTCAAGTGGGTATAGAGTTTAACTTTGATAACCCTACAACCACATCTATTAAACTCTCTCAAAGTGGCTTTAAACGTGAAGAAGATATGTTACACCAGCAATATGGGTGGATAGCGTCACTTGAAAAACTAAGTTTAGTCATACGTCCTGAAGCTATGGTTGCTTAATTCATCGCCAACATAATTCGTTTATTATTATTCAGTTGCTCAACACGTTTTTGAGCAATCAATTTAAACGCTTGTGCATGTTCTTTTGCGATTGGGTTTGCTTGCGGTAATTTCACTGTCCTGGGGTTGCGGTGCACACCATTAACCAGAAACTCATAATGCAAGTGCGGTCCAGACGCTAGTCCGGTTGCTCCTAAATACCCAATAGTTTGTCCTTGCTTCACAATGTCGCCGTATTTCACTGCGCGTTTAGTGAAATGCAAGTACTTCGTCGTATATCTCTCGCCGTGTTGAACAAAAACATGATGTCCATTGTATTTGTCATAGGCCGACTTAATCACTTTACCATCACCTGCAGCCATCACCGGGGTGCCTACTTTACCTGCGTAATCGACGCCCCGATGTGCCTTCCATCTTTTCTGCACAGGGTGGAAACGGCTTTTTTTAAAGCTTGAGCTAATGTATTTAAACGAGACGGGAGCGCGTAAAAAACTTTTACGCATACTTTTACCATCAGGGGTGTAAAAATTACCGTCGTTGTATTTGACCGCTTGGAAAACTTCGCCTTGGTTTTTAAACTCAGCCGCAACAATATCGCCGAAACCGATAAATTCACCATCAATATATTGCTTCTCAAAAATGACATTGAATGAGTCGCCTTCACGTATTTCTTGTGCGAAGTCGATGTCCCAGCCAAAAATACCAGCTAGGCGCATTATTTGATTATCGGTTAAGCCTGATTCGGTGCCAGCATTCCAGAAGCTACTGCGGATTTCGCCCTGAGCAAAGCTATGCAATGTTTCGACTTGTTTAATTGATACATCACTAACAAACTCACCGTCTGCATTTTTTTCCACGGCTAAGGTTTCGGTTTTAGACAGAGGATAACGTAATGATACAAACTGATTGGAGTCGTCAACATGAAGATAGAGAAGGTCGTCTGGTTTTATGTTGATTAAATTTTTGGCTAAGTCCCCGGCTTTACTCACATCGTAGGTGTCACGGGCAGTCAAACCAACTTGTGAAAATATTTTGGCTAACGTATCACCACTTTTTACTTTATAGGTTTGCCAGTTGTCTATATCATCTTCAGATGCAGCGCTAACGGCAACGTCGGCGAGTGTAGGAAGATGCAATTCGTATTTAATGCCCGGCAATAGTTGCTTGATCTCAATATTCTTCAAGGCTTTAACTGAGTCAAAAGGGAATAGAATCAAACTCGCCAAGACTAGCGCGACACACGCAAGTGTCCAACGATGTGGTTTTGGCAGTTGTTTTATTGTATTCGTAATCATACGACCGTAAAATGCTTATTTAGTAAAACGTAAGAATATAATGATTTTAGTCTCGGATCCAGCGTAAAGGTTCAATTTACGTGTTGTTATTATCGAAATTTCGAGTGTATTTTCCTTATAGGCAAAATACTTCAATTAAAGTCTAGTAAATTTAGTTAGTTATAAAGTGATTTACTTTATACTTTTCATACTACAGGAATAAGTAATGGCAGATTGGCAAACAGCATTCGCAGAGATAAAACGCGGATCAGATGAAATTTTAATTGAAGAAGAGCTTATTGATAGGTTAAAAACCGGAAAGCCTCTAAAAATTAAAGCGGGCTTTGATCCTACCGCGCCCGACCTGCATTTAGGACATACGGTTTTAATAAATAAGCTTCGAACATTTCAGCAGTTAGGACACGAAGTTACATTCCTGATTGGAGACTTCACCGGCTTAATTGGTGATCCGACGGGTAAAAATGTAACGCGCAAGCCACTTACCAAAGAGCAAGTGCTTGAAAATGCGAAAACTTATCAAGAACAGGTATTTAAGATTCTGGATCCAGCGAAGACCATTATCCGCTTCAATTCTGAGTGGTTCGATAAATTGGGCGCTGCTGGTATGATTAAGCTAGCCGCGAGTCAAACTGTAGCAAGAATGCTAGAGCGTGATGACTTCAAAAAGCGTTACGCGAATGGTCAACCTATCGCTATTCATGAGTTTCTCTACCCATTGGTACAAGGTTGGGATTCTGTTGCGTTGGAGTCTGACGTAGAGTTGGGCGGCACAGACCAGCGGTTTAACCTGTTGATGGGCAGAGAATTGCAAAAAGACCAAGGTCAAAAACCACAAACTGTAATAATGGTGCCGCTGCTTGAAGGTTTGGATGGCGTGCAGAAAATGTCTAAGTCGCTAAATAATTATATTGGAATTACGGACTCACCGACAGAGATGTTCGGAAAAGTGATGTCGATTTCTGATGAATTAATGTGGCGTTACTATGATTTACTTAGTTTTAAACCGATCGAGGAAATCGAGCAGCTTAAAATTGATACGCAAAATGGTAAAAATCCACGCGATATTAAAATTGCATTAGCGCAGGAACTGATTATACGTTTCCATAGTGAAGGTGACGCAGAAGTTGCACTGCAAGATTTTATTCAACGATTCCAGAAAAATGCGATACCGGATGAAATGCCTGAAGTCGAAATTATACTAACCGCAGAGGGTGTTGCGATTGGGAACTTGCTGAAAAAAGCAGATTTGGTTGCTTCAACATCAGACGCGATACGCATGATTAAGCAAGGTGCTGTAAAAATCAATGGTGAAAAAGTGAGCGATACCCGATTCGTTTTGCAAGAAAAAGGTGAAAGTGTGTATCAGGTAGGCAAGCGTAAATTTGCTCGAATTAGGTTAGTATAAACAGCTGACCATTCAAGAAAATTAACAGGCAATGTCCATCGAATACTAATTTTACTTTATGTGAAGCCCCTCTAAACTCATTCCCGTTTTTTCGAGTGTGTTTAGAGGTCAAAACAAAGACACTCAATCTTTGTTAAGTGCGCTAATCAACAGAACAAAGAAGCACAGGACTAAGTTAAATAGGGGTAATTGCAGCGCTGATGGCATGCTGTATATTAATGCGACTGCGGGTAGCCAAACAATCCAGGTGCTGAAAATAGTGGCTGGTAACTTTTCTTTGAAAAAATTGACCGATAACTCGTTTCGGGTTGTTTGCCCACTAAAGTTACTTCCTTGCCAGATATACATCGCAGTAATAAATGGACTTGTAATAAAAACGCTAAATACAAATTGATCCAATAAGGTCTTCTTGACAATCGTCGCAATATCAACGCCAGTGCCAAAAATAAAAGCCTGTAATTGATAAAAGCTATCAATCAGCCAACCCATCAATGCCCATAATATAATATTGAAAAGGAGATGCCAAATAACTGGCTTAGCTACTCGCTTCTTCAAAAATAAAATAACAAAAGGAAGTAAGCCACCAAAAATCGCAGTTGAGACGATTGAAAATGAGGTGCTGTACTTTAGTTTTAACGCACCAATAAAATCAAAAATAGGTTGCGCGGGTGCATAAAAGAAATAGCATAGCACTATGCTAAGCGCAAACACCTGTAGGGTAACTCCAGGCATAAAGTTTACTGTAATCGCTTGCCTTATTTTTGCTCTGAAGTTGATTGCTTTTATAGTTGAAGTCAACGACTGTCATTCATTTTATTTACCTAACTGATTGATGGATCTATTTTCAGCTTCCCAGCCTAACATGTCACCTTCCAGATGCATCACATTAGTAAAACCATTCTCTTCTAATATAGCAATCGCTTTGCCTGCTCTAAGGCCCGAGCGACAATATACAACAACCGGAGAATCTTTAAATTCAGAGAGGTGAGATAAACGAGTTGCTATCTCATTTAGGGGGATATTGACCGAGGTCGGAATATGACCATTGGTGTATTCCTCAACAGTTCTTACGTCTAGCAGCAAGCGCTCGGATTTTTCCATTGCTAACATAGCTTCTGCGTTAATGTCTGTTGATGCCATTGTTGCAGCTAACACAAAAAATAAGCAGACACAAGTGAGTAGTTTAACAACAGATTTTTTACTTTTTGTCAGGATTGAGTTTTTCATTGTGTTACTTCCATTTAATTTTTTGTCTAATGCCAAATGATTAACTGCATATAATTATATTAGCTATATATTCTAAAAATGCACCTTTTTACATAACAAAGCTAACTCAGGCAAGACTCTTGGTGTAAACCTATGCAGGGCATCTGGATTTACTATAACCACTTTGGGGTCAAAAACTTGCAAATGAGGGGCCCAAAACTGAGTCACAAAAGTGGCATTTTGGTGGGTTGCAGCAATAACAATATCGGGCTGCTTCCTAATAATATCTGCAACAGAGAACTGTGCGTAGGCAACGGGGAGCTTTGCGTAAATGTTTTTAATATTGCACACAGAAAGTAGCGAATTGAGCCATATATCGTTTCCCATGCCGCTTAAGGGGTGTTGGCTGATGTAGTACAGCGCACTTGCTCTTTTATCAGCGTACTGTGCTCTAGTCTGTTGAGCTAGTGTCGTCATTTCTGCATGCAGCTTTTTACTTTTTGATACTGCATTAAGGGCTTTTCCTAAACTAATAATCTCCTGCATAAGTGTTTCAATATTTGTTGGGGATGAACGAAAAACTGAATAACCTAATTGTTCAAGCCGAGCAATATCTTGCGCTTTGTTACCACCTTCCCAAGCAAGAATGAGCGTAGGCTCTAAGCGAATAATTTCGGAAATATCAGCACCTTGGTAATTCGCTATCGATGGTAATTTAACTGAGCAACGTTTATCAATACAACCTTGAGAATAAGGATAATCACTATAATCACTTACCCCAACTAGTTGTTGTTCTCTGCCAAGCGCAAATACAATTTCAGTGAGGTGAGGGGACAAGCTAACAATACGTAGCCTTTCGCTTTCAGCAAGGCTCGGTAATGCGCTTAATGATAATAGTAATAGCAGCAAAATTGGACTGCTTTTTGTCGCTATACTTTTAATGATGACCGCTAATTTGATGATTGCATAAAATAAATAGGAGTTAAAAAGGAAGATAAGTAAGTTCTCTTTTGTTGTTTATATGCTGTTGAAAATCGTATTCATTATTAGGCAAGATAATAGTAGCAGCAATAGATTAATCGCAATAACACGATTTATAATGGCGACTACGTTAGGCATAAACTGCGCAGTTGGCTCACCTCTGCCAATATATTTAGTTCGGCGTACTTTTGTGTCGTTATAAAACACAGCACCACTGAGGTTAACATCTAGTGCAAAATGGTTTGCGCGAAGTAATATTGCGCCGTGAGATTCATTCCAATGGGTCGTCAGTCTTTGTGTTTTAAGATAAGAAAATATCTTCAATCCTCGATTTAGTAAGATGAATAATAAAGAATTTAGCCGAATAGGCAGCCATTGAAAAAACATGACTAACTTTGCCATCGGCTTCCCGAATTCACGGTAGGTGTGAATTTTCGTGTTCCAAACGAGGTGCAACTCGTAACATAATCGATAGATCAATAAAGTGAATGGACCGAAAACGATAAATAGGAAGATGCATACTAAGGTTTGATAATGCAAACGCAGTAACAGGGATTCAATTGCCGCTTTACTCACTCCAATGTCAGACAGCATTGCTGTTTCTCGCAATACCATGGGCGCTAACAAATCTTTCGCGAGTTTCTTTTTACCCGCTAATAATGCTCGTCGAATGTGCTGAAAACGTTGGATATGGGATGAGAATTGGATACACAAATATAAAATAATGGCATCGAATAACTCGGGGTAATAAACGAACTCTCTAAAGATAACTAAAATAAGCAGGTTAGGCGTGATTATCATGAATGCCGCAAGCGACCCTGATATCCAAAATTGTGCTTTTTTGTACTGTGATTTTTCCGACAATGAGTCTGTAGGGCAAACTCTGTCAGCCATTCTGCTTCCTAATAAACGCACAAAAGTAAGTGGATCTGCGCGAGTAGGTAGGTGCCAAAATCGCTCGAAAACGACTACAGCGCATAAAATGAACCAAGGAGAAATAGCTGGAGTCGTAATAAAACTGATGAGACTATCCATAGGTTAGCTAAGGGCTTTTACCATTCCCATCACTAACTGTGCGCTGTTTTTGGCCGCTTTTTCTAAATATGCTTGGAATGAAACTGTGGATGTTTTGCCTGCTATATCCGATAAGCTGCGAATTACTAGAAATGGAATACCCATTAAATAAGCAGTTTGAGCAATAGCAGCACCTTCCATTTCCACTGCCATCATTGAAGGGAATTTTTGTTGCGTAGCTAATGCAAGTTCATCACTACCAACAAAACTGTCACCAGAGCAAACTAAGCCCTTCTTCACTTTAATACCCTTAATTTGCTTGGCTGATTTCTCTGCAGCTTCAATTAACTGCTCGTTGCACACATAGTTTTCAGGCATACCAGCGCATTGCCCTAATGCGTATCCAAATACGGTTAAATCTACGTCATGATGAGTCACTGCCTCGCTAATCACAATGTCACCAATACTCAGTTCTTTGTCAAAGCCGCCGGCCGAGCCGGTGTTGACAACAAAATCAGGCTCAAATTTGTCGATAATCATTGTTGTAGCAACCGCTGATGCCACTTTTCCTATGCCGCATTTGACCAAAACAATATCATGACCATGCAACTCACCCGTAAAAAAAACCAAATGCGAGTAAGTGACTTCTTGTAAGTGATCGAGGGACTCCTTGATGAGTTTAACTTCTTCATCCATCGCACCTAAGATTGCTATTTTCATGTGTTTTCTCTTTGTTCAATTGGCAGGAAGTTTACTAAGCATGGGCAGAAACGCAAGAAATCATATGAAATCTTGCGTTAATTATTCGCGAAGGTTTAAGCTGCTACTTGTCTTGATGAACGAACGGGACGAGTAGGACGCTTAGTTGGGGTAAATAGACTTGGAGCCTCTTCAACTGACTGCATCGGGAGTTTACCCTGACGTCGTCTAAGTGGCATGATTTTGGCTTCAATACATGCTTTAATATCTTCAATTTTGTACCCATGCTTAGCTTTGATGCGTGCATGAGGAATACCGGCTGAGTCCAATGCACCGGTAACAAAAAAGTCTCGGGTTGTCTTGTGACCCTCTCTACCTAATGAATGTACAAGATCTAATGCCAATACGGGGGTCATATCAGTCTTACTTACTAAAACAAAATCGAGTTGTTTGCCACCAGCTCGCAAAAATGCACTCTTCGCCACTTTTTTGTTGGTATTTTTGCGCAAAGCCAATACGTCGGTTAGCTTGACTCGACACATAACTCTAAATTCATTGCCTACTGCTTTTTCAATCATATCGAGAAATTGATGTTCAACAGGAGAAAAAAGTTGAGATTTACTCGTAAAAGGAAAACTAACCTCCTCAACACTGAATTTTACAGCAACAATAGCAACGACTATTAAAACCATAATAAGCACCATTGCAAATTCCATAACAACTCCTAATATATTAGTTAGTTTCTTCAATTTTGCAGTGAGGATGAAACTCATCGATACCAAATCAAAAAAAGAATGGGAACCTTCCCATTGCATTTTGAAGAAATGCAATTGATGTGCCAATAGAGGTTGTTAGTTAAAAATAAGAAGTAGAAGAGTGGGAGAATTATTTTTTTTAGCTTTATTAAATTTAAATTAAGCCGTCTATAGTGACAATACAACGGGTGTTTATAATTATAAACGCCCGTTTATATTAATGGGATGTATTTGTAACCCAATGAAATTTATTGTTTTTATGAAACTGGTGACTTAACAAGGATGTCAACCTGAGTACCACCACCGTCTTTAGAAATAATTAAAGTTGTGTTGTTGTCAGTACTTTTAAGCATCGTTCTTTTCTTGATTTTTTTCGGTTCAACAAAGTTGTCAGAAGATGCTAAATAATATTGAACGACCTCTTCTGGTGTTTGCGGAATGAATAAAATCATAGATGCCGGAAAGTCGGCGGCAAATATTTGGCACAACTTGCCGTTTGCCGGAATACTAACTTGGTTGAAGTTTTCTGGGCAGCCTTCACTGCGTATTGATACGTTAGCATTAGCACCTACGTTGTCAGTTACCTGAGGAGCTTCTGGCGTGTTCACTGTAATATCATCAAATATGCTGTCCGGCGAAGTTTGAGTGTATGCTGAAAGGCTAGCTAAAAGTGTTGGCGTTTTTTCTTCCAAAATCGAAATAGAAGCAACTTCTTCGCTTGCTACAATCTCAAGCTCTGCGAGCTTAGTTTCTTCAACTTCGCTTGCTACAATCTCAAGCTCTACGAGCTTAGTTTCGTCAACTTCGCTTGCTTCAATCTCAAGCTCTGCGAGCTTAGTTTCGTCAACTTCGCTTGCTGTAATCTCTAGCTCTGCGAGCTTAGTTTCTTCAACTTCGTTTGCTGTAATCTCAAGCTCTGCGAGCTTAGTTTCGTCAACTTCACTTGCTACAATCTCAAGCTCTGCGAGCTTAGTTTCTTCAAATTCGCTTGCTGTAATCTCAAGCTCTGCGAGCTTAGTTTCTTCAATTTCGCTTGCTGTAATCTCAAGCTCTGCGAGCTTAGTTTCTTCAATTTCGCTTGCTGTAATCTCAAGCTCTACGAGCTTAGTCTCTTCAACTTCGCTTGCTGCAATCTCAAGCTCT
>JAWUVZ010000005.1:0-14389 GCA_034112105.1 Glaciecola sp.
CATATATCTGTTTAGCAGTATTGAAAAGGACTGTTTTATTCTACCTTGAGGTGGGTTTGGGAGGTTACCGCCTGCGCGGTAATGACTATTAAAAGTCAATGACCTAGGGTGTGTATACAACGGAGGTTAAATCAACGGCAGGAAACTGCCCAAAGCACGCATTCGCTTAAATCATTCCGACTGCTGGCTCTATGCTGTAATTCACTAAAAAGCCCTGACTGTCGGCTTTTGCTCGTTTCGGCTAATTAGCCTATCCGCAAGATCTCAGTTCCAAACATTAATACACTCACACACTATCTACCTGTGTCATATCCATATCTGAAGCAGTCTGCAAAATTATTAACTTAATTAGTAATAGCCTCTTAATTATGAAGAATATCCGCACATCCTACAAAAGTAAGAATAAACAAATAATCACCAATCTAATTTTAGTTATGTATTTCAATAAAATAACAATAAATAGAAAATAAAACTAATAAACAGTGTAATTAAAGCTAACAAAAGAACCTAATGCTAGGCGCTACGTTTTATCATGGTTTACAGTATAAGCACCGGATATCTATCACATGAATAACGCCGCACAGTCGATGAGTACAGAAGATAAAGTCACCACAAATAACCAGTTTTGGGATCATATAGCAAACCAAATCATTATCGATCCCGATTACAAACAGCGTATTTATGCTGACTGGACCGCAAGTGGGCGCTTATTTCGGCCAATAGAAGACCGTATTACCAATATGGTGGGCGGATTAATGGCCAACACTCATACCGAAGATAGCTATACTGGTCGTGTAATGACAACGTGGTTACATGAATCTGAACAGATAATTAAAAAACATGTTAATGCATCGACCGAGGACGTTTTGTTAAATGTAGGCAGCGGCATGACCGGAGCTTTAGCTAAACTGATGCGTATGATGGGTTGGTGGTGTCACGAGCAGCATCGTGCAGCTGTGATGGCAACGATGGGAGAAAAGCCCTTGGTTTACATTACTCATCGTGAACATCATAGTAATCATACAATGTGGATTGAAAGTTTAGTTGAACTAAGAATTATACCGGCCTTAGACGGTGATGAAATAGATATCAAGTGGTTGGAGCGTGACCTAATAAATGAGCAAAATCGAAAAATCAAAATAGCCTCGATTACAGCAGCATCGAATGTAACGGGTATCGAAACACCTTATCGAAACATAGCAAAAAAAATGCATGAAAACGGCGGAGTTTGTTTTGTTGATTTTGCTGCATCAGCTCCTTATGTCGAGATCAACATGCACCCTGCAGAAGGCGAATGGCTCGATGCCATATTTTTTTCTCCACATAAATTTTTAGGTGGACCTGGTTCATCAGGTGTCCTGCTCTTTAATAAGCATCTTTATCAAAATAAGATACCAGAACAGCCGGGGGGCGGCACTGTTTTATGGACGAATCCATGGGGTGAACATCGCTTTATTGAAGATATTGAGCAAAGAGAAAGCGGCGGTACTCCGGGTATTTTGCAAACGATACGCACCGCGATGGCAATTCAATTGAAAGATGAAATGGGAACTCAACGTATTTATGAGCGAGAGCAATATCTAAATGCTATTTTGTTCAAGCGCCTAGAAAGAATTGAAGGTGTGAGGGTGTTGTCTGATCAACATAGTCAACGCCTAAGCATATTCTCGATTGTATTTAACGATATTGACTATAAAACCGCAGTGCAGCGTTTGAGTAATGATTTTCAAGTCGAAACTCGTGGTGGTTGTGCATGCGCTGGCACATATGGTCATCACTTGTTGGATATTGATTATTGCACATCCAAAAGCATTACTGACCAACTTGATGATGAGCTGCAAGATTTAAAACCCGGTTGGGTTAGAGTTAGTCTGCATCCGTGTATGAGCGCAATGGACGTAAACAAAATTGCTGATGCAATAGAGAAAGTTGCTAGCGGAATTGCGGCTAAAAAGACTATCGAGCCAACCGCTCATTCTATTTGGCAACCTTTTTTGTAAGAGAAAACCTAGCGAGCTATTGATTACATGACACCCCATCAGAAATTAAATGAGTTAAATAAATGACGAGAGATAACATTCTGTCGCCTGTAATAATGGTATCTTAAGCGCCGGCACAATTTTGACATTACGCGAGTCATTTTTGGTACAATTTACCTGTATTTGATGCGTATTAAGTAATGAAAACTTAAAAAAGAGACCACTGTGGAAATAATTATTACATCCAACGCAGTTGAAATTATTCAGTTGGCTTTGGCTCCTATTTTTCTTATCGTTGGTATTGGTAATCTGGTCAACGTTGCCACCGGTCGCGTGTCGAGGATAATAGACAGAGCAAGATGGTTTGTAAGTTTAGCTCGGGAAGAACCAGAACGTATAAATGATAAGGCAATACTCGAAATTGAAGCATTAAATAAGCGTATGAGACTGGCTAATTGGTCGATAAATTTCTTGATTGCATCAGCTGTGGTTACTTGTTTTAACGTTATGTTAGTGATGATCAATGGCTTGATAAGCACAAATTTAGATACCACTATTATAGTTAGTTTTATGCTGTGCATGATTTTCTTAACTGGCGGCTTGATTGCTTTTTTTCTTGAAGTTAGCTTGGCAACAGCAACCTTAAAAATTAGAGCCGTGGATATAACCCAATTTAAATAGGACAAATAATGCTAAATCTCAATTTATTAAAGTCACTGTCTGTTATCAAAATAATGACGGTAGCTGCTGTTGGTTTATTTATAGTTGCTTGCGTTAAATCAAATGGGCCTATTGAAGATAACGCGCAAGAAACCTATCTTACTAATGAGGCAATATTTCAGGATTATGAATACAATGCCAAGCGTCCTGGAGCGATTCGATGGGAAAAAAAAGGTTCAAAGTTTACCGCACTAGAAACAGCACAAGGGTTTAAAGATTCGGTCTTGGATAAAGACCAGTATGGCGATGACATCAAAGTGTATGAAGAAATTGTGCAATATGACCCAGCCACCTTAGAACGCACTATTTTAATTACGCTAAAACAACTTATCCCTAAAGGAGAAACGAAAGCATTAGTTGTAGATGATTATCAATGGTCTAAAGATCAAA
The DNA here is from genome assembly GCA_034112105.1 of Glaciecola sp. GTDB lineage: Bacteria > Pseudomonadota > Gammaproteobacteria > Enterobacterales > Alteromonadaceae > Glaciecola. The sequence goes on from JAWUVZ010000005.1 coordinate 3,090, forward strand.
ACATGCTTCTAATCTATACAAATGCCAAGTACGTGTGGCGTGATAAAACGCGCGGTGAATATTGGGTACTCAACCTTAAAGATGGTAATTTATGGAAACTAGGTGGTGAGCAATCTGCTGCCAGTCAAATGATGTTCGGCAAATTTTCACCCGATAGTTCCAAGTTTGCATACGTTGTGAACAATAATATATATTCACAAGATTTAGCTAATCAAAGTATCAAAGCATTAACCACTGATGCTTCAGAATCAATCATCAACGGCCTTTTTGATTGGGCGTATGAAGAGGAATTCAGTATTCAAGATGGATTTCGTTGGAGTCCGGACAGCCAGCGCATTGCCTATTGGCAATTTGATACACATGCTGCCAAAGATTTTTTCATCATTAATAACACTGATACTCTTTACCCTGAAGTTACTGCAATCCCCTACCCTAAGGTTGGCGAAGATAATTCGGCTCCACGCATAGGCATTGTGTCCATTGCCAATGCAAAAACTATTTGGGTCACTTTACCGGGTATACCCAAAGATATGTATGTTCCGCGCATGAATTGGGCGGATAGTTCTGACCAAATTCTAATTCAGCAAATGAATCGCAAGCAGGATACCAATACGCTTTATTATGCAAATGCTGCAACTGGTGATATTTCCGCAGTATTTACTGAAAAAGAGGAGACCTATCTTGAGTTATTTGACGACCCCTTCTGGCTTGAAAATTCAGAAGCTTTTCTGTGGCAGAGTGAGCGTGATGGTTGGAGACATATTTATAAAGTGTCCCGTGACGGAAAGTCGCTAACTGATCTGACGACAGGTAATTTTGATGTCACCGAATTTATATCTGCGGATGAGGCAAATAATTGGTTATATTTCATCGCTTCACCTGAAAACCCAACCCAACGTTATCTCTATCGTACCCGCCTTGATGGCAGTGGTCAGATGGAAAAAGTGACACCTAAAGCGTTTTCTGGTACCAATAATTACAATACCTCATCGGATTCAAAGTGGGCAATTCATACCTACTCAAGTTTTCTTAAACCGCCAGTTTACAGCCTAATATCATTGCCCGAGCATAAGATTCAGCGTGTATTTGAAGACAACGCAGAGTTGGTAAAAAAATTAGACAACCTGGCACTAGGTAAACATGAATTCTATAGCGTTGAAGCACAAGATGGTCTTCGACTTGATGGTTATATAATCAGGCCACCAGCGTTCGATAGAAACAAGCAATATCCAATTATTAATTATGTCTATGGTGAACCAGCCGGTCAAAGTGTTGTTGATAAGTGGCACGCTCGCAATATGTGGCACTTAATGATGACACAAAAGGGCTTCATTATTTCTGTTATCGACAACCGTGGCACTCCTTCACCCAGAGGGAGAGATTGGCGTCGATCAGTTTACGGTAATATTGGGCCTCTCGCATCTCGTGATCAATCAGATGCATTGAAAGCCATTTGTAAGCGTTGGGAATATATTGATTGTGAAAGAGTAGGTGTTTGGGGTCACTCTGGTGGCGGCTCTATGACATTAAATTTGCTATTCCGCTATCCTGAACTTTACCAAGTTGGCGTATCAAGGGCACCAGTTCCTGATCAACGCTTGTATGATTCAATCTACCAAGAACGCTATTCTGGCTTACTTTCAGACTTTGAAGACAATTACAAAAGTGCTTCACCTATATCCCATTCGAAAAATCTTCAGGGTAAATTGCTACTAGTGCATGGTACGGGAGACGACAATGTTCATTATCAAGGCACAGAGAGATTGATAAATGAACTAATTAAACATAATCGCCAATTCGATTTTATGGCATATCCCAATCGACGCCACGGAATTGTTGAAGGTGAAGGCACATCGCTTCACTTAGGAACAATGCAAACTAATTACTTCATTGAACATTTGATGCCCAGGTAAGCAGGAATAATCAGCCCATTATAGTTATGATGGGCTGATTATAAGTCATGCCTTTTGTCCACTTTAATCCAAGCTATTTTTCTTAGGCCAAAACTGCAACGTCTAGTTTAAGGAGGCGTACGCGTTAAATTTCTTCTTGCCTAGAAGTTAAAATATTGTCTATATACATCTCGCCTTCTGGCGATCAATTGCTTTTATTCTTAAAATACAACATTGTCAAATGACTTACTTTTTGTAAAATTTACTCTGTGTAATTTTCTTTGTGAAATTTTATATAAAAATGCGCTATGCTCTTTATATCGAAGAAGCACAGACTCAAAAACTAGACATATTGGAGAATACATTATGAACATGCCATTAGCTGCAGTTAATCGCTTCGAAATTGAAAAGCAATCATTTATGCCGGAACTAGTGACTACTTTTGGTGAGACACCTCCGCATATGACGTCGGACCTGATTAATAGTTACCTTGAGCCGAATGAAATATTAGACCAGTACTTTGCATTGCAAAACGGTTCTCATAAAGATGTGAAACAGTACGTTGTTTACTTTTGTCACATTATGGCATTTTTTGCAGACGGCACTCATTGTGGTTTAGCCCAACCAAAACAATTTGTCGCCTTTTTAGGGTGCAAAGAGACTCCAGAATCAATAGTGCTAAAAGAAAATAACGTTCACATCGAGTTGGTTGTTAATGCTCATAGCAAGATAAATACCGGCGAGTCAGCTACGCAAGTTGAATTCCCAGCGCAAACCACCTTTACGTCTAAGTCGGGCGACGACTACTTCGTTGAATAAAATATTGGTTATCACGTAACATAAAACAAGCTAATGTATTGCTTATTAGTGCATTGAAAACAAGCCCTGAGGTGGACCGCAAGCCCTAAAACTTGCTTTCCACCGCATATCTTAATGAGGGTAATCCCGCTTCAATGCTTCTAAATATGTTGGTTCATCATACGCTGTCTTTGTTTTCCAACATCGAAACAATATCCTGGTCCACTTATATGCCAAGGCTCTGATATTCCACCGGTTAATGAGCTAGGTAAACTGATTAATTAATGGAGTAACTATAAGAACATTAACGATACAAATTTTAAAGAACGCTGCATTCACGCCTATCTGCGCACTATTAGCATTTTTTATTTCCACCGTCAGTAATACCTCAGATTAGCAGGGCAGAATAATTATCCCCCTATTCAATAAAATTTAGCAACGTCTATATAAACTGATACAGATCAATACTTAAAAATACTGCTTGCCTAAAATAAAGTTACACAGAGTGAATTTAGGATAATCATTATGCAATTAGACAAGCACACATTACTGAGCGAGTTCCCTGACCATCACCATACAATTCGACACTTGAAAATGCATAATGCACACTTTACCAAATTGTCTGATAGCTACCATGACTTAGAGAGCCAACTGCATCGTATTGAAGAAAACAACTCACCTGTTGACGATGATTATTTAGAGTCATTAAAGAAACGCCGACTTTATCTTAAAGACGAACTGTTTAGCATCATTCAAAAGACTGAACTAGCACTTTAACCTCCAATTGAGACTCCTTGTGAAGGAATTTGTGAGTATGAGTAACTCAAAAATATCGTTATGTAAAACCGTTTTTATTGCAGCAATTAGCGCAATAGTCTTAGCGGGATGCAGCAATCAATTTGCGGCTTCGATACGTAAAGTAACTTATCCTCCTGATTTTAAATATACTGAACAAGCTGTTTTGCGCTCAGATATGGGTAAATTGGCACAGCAAATGAGCTTACTCGAACAAGCTTTGACTAAACCGTATGGTGACACTCCAGCTGAAATAGAATTACAACGCGAAGAAGTACTAACCGCGCTGAGAGGCATGGGAGCGATAGCTGCAAGACTAAAAACGGGCAGCGAAGGTGCAAACCACCCGTTTATGGAAGACTATATGCAAGACTTTACGAGTAAGGTTGATAAAGCAAAGGTTGCGGCTTCTTTTGTGCAACCTCGTTATTACTTCGCGGGGAAAGTTGCTGGAGGATGCACCAATTGTCATAAGGTAAATAGATAACGCGAATTTCAAAGTCCGATTAGTTATCAAAAACCCCGAAAAACATTTTGTGTTGCTACTTGTATAGAAAAGTAGAAGTTAGTCAAGTGTTAAGCTAGAGTGACGTTGAAATACTAAACCGTTAAAGGCATGACAGAAGATTGAACACTTTCAAATACACGATTGCGCCCTCTTTTAGTAGTTACCAATTTGCGGAACTATCTAATTTTTCACTCTACAGTGCTTTGAAACTTCGCAGTGATGTTTTTGTGGTAGAGCAAAACTGTGTATATTCAGATTTAGACGACAAAGACATCCACTCGAATACCCTGCACCTGTTAGTTGAAACTACGTCGGATCCTTTACTCAACGGCCAAACAGAATCGGTAAACAAGGTCATTGCTTACGCAAGATGTCTAGCACCTGGTATCTCATATAACGGTCCGAGTATTGGTCGTGTGGCAGTGGCATCATCGGAGAGAGGTCATGGGCTCGCAAAATTAGTAATGTTGGAGGCAATTAATATTTGTAAACAGCATTGGCCTGATAAAACTATTCAAATCGGTGCTCAGGTTTATTTACAGACATTTTATACCCAATTAGGCTTTACACCGTTTAGTGAACCCTATGATGAAGATGGCATTATGCATATAGATATGGAGTTACAAACACAACCTTAGCTCTGCGCTAGCCCACTATTGATTTGTTATAGTCCTGATTTTAAGCGCCAGCGAACTAAAGTGGCTTTGTTAGCATAACCACTCGATACCATACACGCATTATCAAGCGTTTATATTCCTACTTTTCGTTTAAATGCCTCCCAAGCGTAAAAGGTTTTTAAAGCCGGTCGTCGAGCTAGAGCGAAAGGAAATTGTTTGAGCGGTGATTTCCAAAACGGAAGGTCAGGCAATTTGTGTGGAGCACAGTGCAATTGCGCCAGGCGTTTTCCTGCTTGAATAGAAAAAGCTAAGCCTGCACCGCAATAACCACTGCTATACAACGTTTTGTTCTGTTGATCATTATAAACACGCGGGTAATCATCTAACGAAACGCTTACCCACCCGCTCCAAAAGGCACTTATATTAACTTGATGTAAACTAGGAAACGTTGCCAAAAGACCATTCTTTAGTGCTTTTTGGTACTTAGTGTTATTCGCGTGTCTTCCTTCAATCGCTCCTCTACCTCCAAATAACAAACGGTTGTCAGGGAGTATGCGATAGTAGTATTTTAAGGGCCTTGTATCCATAACCATTAAGCCCTGAGACATTCCAACATCTAGCAGTTGTTGAGGAGTTAAGGGATCGGTCACAATAATGCTAGATATAACTGGGAAAGTGCGATCTTTTAACCCCTCATATAAATTGCGTTGACCATACCCATTAGTCGCAACGATGAGTGTATTCGCCGTAATTGAACCCGACTTAGTTCTTAATACATGCTTTTCATTAATTTTTTGGCAATCTATCACTGCGCTATTTCCGCAGATATTCGCGCCGGCTTCCGCCGCCTTTTTTGCGACACCTTGGCACAATAACCAGGGGTTTATACCAAACGCATTAGGGTAGTAAATACCACCGTAGGACCGCGTGCCCGACAAATATGTAGTAGAAATTTCATCTGCTGAAAGTGACAATATTGAATCACCATAATCCACAGCCAACTCATTTGCTTGATGGTGAAGTGCGCTTACTAAAGATGGCTTGTGGGCTAACTTTAAATAACCACCTGCAGTGCGTTCGCAATCAATTCCCTCATCTATTAATTGAGAAACAGTATCAATTGAATTGAGGTATTCTGCATATATAGCCTGGCTTACTGGTTTCCCCCAGCGTTTTCGCATTTGTTGAACACTTAGCCTCCCCGTCCCTGGCAGCACAAAGCCGCCATTGCGGCCACTGCAACCCCAACCAGGTTGGTTAGCCTCAATAACAGTGCATTGTACTGCGTGTTCTTGAGCTAAGTGCAGAGCACATGATAACCCCGTATAACCAGCACCAATGATCACAACATCAGTTTTATGCTCGCCAACAAGTGGCGCATAACTTACAGAATCTTTACCTGACGTCCAAAAACTATCGGGCTGTTGTTGGTCGCTTGGTGGAATATCATCAATAAGTGGATCGTACATTAGTCACCTAATTCGTTAAACCGCAGTATCATTTCAGCCGCCGTACATTGACATAAAACACCACAGACAGGGCAGTCGTAGCTATCTTCAATACTATATTGCTGCCATCTATTTGCATGCTCTTTGACTAATTCACCCCCACAAGCTTTAAAATAACTAAAAGCAGAGTTACCAGGACTAGCTAGCCAAATATGTGCGACTCCTGCCAGCGCCCCCTGCTGCTTTGAGGTAACAATTGATTTTTTCAATAAGGTCGAGCCTATACCAAGTCCCCTCATTTCAGTATCCACCGTATTACATTTGAAATAACAAATTTTCTCTTTAGGGATCCCCCAAAGTAGCGGCGAACACCACTTATCGGGCAACCATTGACTAATGGCGGTGGTAAGGCGAAAGCCAATCAAATAACCGTCTGGCGTATTTCTTACTGAGGTAACATTATGCGGATCGACCTGATCTGGCGAACGCACAGCAACCCAACTAGCATTAATATTGTCTGACCAACTGCGTTGATACAAATCAGTTAAGCTATTTTCATCTAGATAATTATCACCATGCACTTTATTACCTAAAGCAATAACTGCATCGAAATGTTGGGGCAAAAGTTGTACGTAGTTTATTGACATATCGAGATCGCGTTGGGGTCTTTGTTATTATAATTATTGTTGAGTACGTTACACCAAAACACAATATTATGCACAGAGGCTCAACAAAAGCGCAATTAAAAATAATCGATACCTTACGTTTTTTAGACGCACCTGCAACAGTCTATTACCTAAATTGGCTTATTTGGCTTTTGCTCAATCACAACATCGGCGTAGCTGCGAAGTTTGTCTTTCTTTCTTATCGCCGCAAACGGGTCGACGCCATCATGGACATCAATTTCAGCAACTTTGGCTGTCGCACTCCCTTTTTGTTTAGAAGTGCTCGATTCTTCACTTGAGTACCTTAGTGACGATTCAGCATTATTATCAAAACGCGATTTCCACTTTAGTAACTTGCTCAGTGCGCTATTTGATTGCTCAGATGCAAGTTCTTTTTGTTGGCGCTTATATCGATTGAAATAATGGTTAGCAACTAAAAATAGAGTAATACTAGATACCCATATCAGCCATTTCACCGCAAATGATAAACCGATATTAGTCGGTATTTCCTGCAACTCGTTATATCTTAGGTAGTCCTGATGTACTTGGCCAACCACCAAAATAAACGCAACCAATATGATAAGGCTAAGAATAAAAAATTTATATTTGCGCCATAACAAGCCAGAAAGAATGATGTTGATAAGTTTATTCATAGCTTAACCAAATATCCCAATACCTAAAACAGCAAGAACCGCAAGGACACCTTTTTCTTTGATTGTGGAATAGATTTTGGATTCTTCTTCTTGGACAATCACTTCCAATTCGTCCTCTGTAAAGTCTTGCGGCTTCTTCTTCGCTAACACAATGCGAGTTTCTGCGCGTTTTATTGCCTTTTCTCTAATTGCTTGCTTAAATTTTGAATTTACTTTTGAAAATGGATTCACTCAAATACCCCATGTTGAGTTTGTATTATAAACTGAATTTCATTTTTTTACTCAAATCACTCGTATCAGAATGTTTCTATTTGTGAAAAGTGATATCTTAATTTTATAGTCACTTAAAAAATAAACGACCAATGAATATTCGAGCCAAAAAAAAAGTTTCTATTCTGATGAAGGTTGCCTCAGTCTGTTTATGTGTTATTTTTGCGTCTGCATTTATGGCTGCAGCTGATGAGGAGAAAAATGTCCTTTTAAACTATGTTTTCACGCCTACAGAAAACCCTATTTTGCAAGCTGAGACTGCATTAAGCAAAGCACTGGCTGAAAATAAATTTGCGTTAATCGTATTAGGCGCGCAGTGGTGCCATGATAGCGTTGGTTTAGCTGAAAACTTTTCTACCGACGAAATGCAAACAGTATTGGCTAAGCGCTATGTCACGCAATTTATCGATGTTGCTTACTTAGAAGACCGACGAGACATCACTAACTTAGTAGGTTACCCAAATTACTTTGCAACGCCTACGGTGTTTATAGTTGATCCTGTGTCTAATACTGTAATAAATATGGATTCACTTAAGGAATGGCAGAGCGCAGATAGTGTTGACAAACAAATCTATATTGAACAATTTTCTCGCTTTAACAAAGGTGAAGCACCTATTAAACCTACTCTGAGTAATGATATGCCACCTTTAGTCGCGTTCGAGACTGAGCAAAGTGAACGTTTACAGGAAGGCTATAGAGTGTTGGGCCCTCTATTAGCAGCAAGTGACATTGAGGAAAGCAGCAATATGACAGGGAAAGAGCGTGAGCAATTATTAAAACTGTGGCGGGAAGTTAAAAAATTCAGAATAAACGTTCAAGCCAACATTCATGAACTAAGAAGCACCGCGCTTGATGACGAAAAACTGCAACAGAAACTAATTGATGCGACGCCAAAAGTACAATATTGGGAACAATCGGCCACTGAAAATTAACCGGTTGCCAACTCCCTATATGCATAAAATCGAGCCGCCAATAGTATGAATATCGACGTATCCTCTACTCTTATATAAAAATGACATGAGTTATGTAAAACAAACTTGATTTCTCTTGGGTTTGCTGTTGATTATAAACATCAACTTATATAACATTCTTCCACTTGAAAAATTCGAAGACAAATCGAACTAAAATGACTATTGCAAATTTCAGCCATTATCATCATATGAACGCATAACCTTTCAGGTTCGTGCTGGAAGGGTGTTGTTTCCTTTCCATGGCATTAAGAAATTTGAAGCCCTCGAGAGGAAACTTTCGGGGGTTTTTTGTTTGATTTTCGCAACGTAAAAAATCAAATCGATTTCTCTCGGCTGAAATGGGTATAACATTGGACTATTGGCGTGTCTAAGAAGATAATTTACGCTGAAAATGCAGATAAAATCGCGACGATAAATTAACAAGCAGCAAAATTTAGCGAAAGCATATAAAGGAACTAGAAATGAGTGATTCAACAAGATTAAAAATTGCAGTACAGAAAAAAGGCCGATTAAGCGACGACAGTATTGCGTTATTGAAAGCTATTGGCATAAAACTGCAAATTAGAGATCGCTTGCTTATTGCTCATTCAACTAATCAGCCTATCGATTTATTGCTTGTGCGTGACGACGATATTCCAGGGCTGGTGATGGATGGCGTCGTAGATATGGGCTTTATTGGCGAAAACGAACTTGAAGAAAAAATGCTTGAACGGCAATCATCTAATCGCCCTGCTGACTTTAAAACACTTCGTCGTTTAGATTATGGCGGTTGTCGTTTGTCTATTGCGATCCCAAACGAGATGAAGTATGACGGTATAAAAACACTGAATGGCACTAAAGTAGCAACAACGTATCCTTACCTACTAGAGCGCTACTTCAAAGCAAATAATATTGATGCACAAGCAGTTATGCTAACCGGCTCTGTCGAAGTTGCACCTCGTGCCGGTGTTGCTGACGCAATATGCGACTTGGTATCAACAGGCGCTACACTGGAAGCCAATGGTCTACGCGAACAAGAGGTTATTTTTGAATCAAAGGCCGTCTTAATTCAACGGTCGCAGCCTCTTAGCGATGACAAGCAAGCATTAATTAACCGTTTATTACCGCGCATTGATGGTGTTATGCAGGCAAAAGAAAGTAAATACATCATGTTACATGCACCTAAGGCTTATTTAGAGCAAGTAAAAAGCTTACTTCCAGGTGCTGAAAACCCAACTGTATTGCCCTTAGCTGGCAATGACGAAACAGTAGCTATTCACGTGGTGAGTTCCGAGACATTATTCTGGGAAACCATGGAGAAATTAAAGTCGTTGGGCTGTAGCTCAATTCTTGTTATGCCAATTGAAAAAATGATGGGGTAATCACGATGTCGTCGCAATCAATTATTGAGTGGGGCAACCTAACCGAGCAGCAACAATTAGACGCGTTGTTGCGTCCGGCAATGAAAGACAGTGTCATGCTGCGTGATACGGTTACTAAAATTTTAAGTCGCGTGCGTGAAAACAAAGACGCGGCAGTATTTGAATATACAAAACAGTTTGATGGTGCACAACTAAGCAAATTACGTTTAGATTTAGCCATTATTGAGCAAGCTGAAAGCAAAATTAAGCCGAAAGTTAAAATCGCTATTGATATCGCCTATGCAAATATAAAGATATTTCACGAAGCCCAAATACCCCAGGATATTCGCATTGAAACGACGCCTGGAGTTGTATGTGAACAGAAACACGCAGCGTTAGAGAAAGTAGGTTTGTATATTCCAGGTGGCAGTGCACCTTTGCCTTCAACCGTATTAATGCTGGGCGTGTCGGCACAAGTTGCTGGTTGTGAGTTACCGATTTTATGCACTCCTCCTTCACCACAAGGCACCATTGCACCCGAAATATGTTACGCCGCAAAGATATGTGGTATTCAACACATTTACCTTTGCGGCGGCGCTCAGGCAATTGCGGCGATGGCATTTGGCACCGAAACGATTCCCAAAGTAGATAAGATATTTGGCCCCGGTAACAGTTTCGTTACTGAAGCCAAACAGCAAGTAAGTCAAGTGGTTAGCGGCGCGGCTATAGATATGCCGGCAGGTCCTTCTGAAGTGTTAGTTATTGCTGACGCAAATGCGGATGCGGGCTTTGTCGCTGCAGACTTACTGTCACAAGCTGAACATGGTGCTGACTCGCAAGCTGTATTAGTGAGCAATGACCGTGCGCTTATGGTTAAGGTTCAACAACAGATCGGCTTGCAACTTACTCAACTTTCGCGCCGTGACATTGCTAGTAAAGCAGTCGACAACAGCCGTTATATTCTCACCGATAGTATCGAGCAAAGTGTTTTAGTAAGTAACGCTTATGCACCTGAGCATTTGATTGTGCAAACCGACAATGCGCGCGACTTATTAGCGACTTTGAAACATGCAGGATCTATTTTTATTGGTGCTTATTCTCCTGAATCTGCCGGTGATTATGCAAGTGGCACCAATCATGTACTGCCAACCTATGGGTATGCTCGAAACTATTCAAGCTTAGGTTTGCTTGACTTTATGCGCCGCTATACCGTGCAAGAATTATCGCGTGAAGGATTAGAAAATATTGGTGATGCCATTATGGATTTGGCCGACGCTGAAGGTCTCGATGCGCACAGAAATGCCGTTAAGATTAGGCGGACTGGTTTGGACTTGCCCTCAGTT
>JAWUVZ010000006.1:0-29636 GCA_034112105.1 Glaciecola sp.
GCAGCTCTTGTCGTTGCCTGATAGTCGCTTTAGTGTGACCGAATTTTTAAGTTTTGTGCATCTTCCTGCGGTAATGCAAAAATATGATATTAAAACATCAGAACTAGATTTGTTTGCTTACTGGGTTGAGCGGTCGAACATTCACTGGGGTTTAGATGCCGAGCATAAATCGTCCATATTAGGTGTTGATAATGCCAATGACGTGTTTACTTGGCACTGGGGTATGAGCAGATTATTAGAGGGCTTTAGTCATGCAGACAACGATCTATTAATCGATGACAAATTATTAGCCCTCAATGAAGTTGAGGGACAGCTTAGTGTAACTTTCGGGAAATTACTGCATTTACTGGAGAAGCTAGCGAGCTATGGCGACTCCCTTAAATGTTTGCGTAGTATGGATGAATGGAAGGCTTTCCTGTTTGCAATGAGAGATAATTTATTTGATGCTGGCTCTGTAGAGCAATACGCATCGCAGACGATAACAAAAACTCTAGGTCAGTTTTTTGAACACTATCAAATGTCATTGTTCGGTCACCCTGATTCATCTTTAGCTACCGATACAGAATCCTCTTCTCAAAGAAAATGGAGTTATCAAACACTGCGTCAGGCTTTGCAACATGCTTTTACCTCACCTGATAGTCAAAACCAATTCATGACTGGTCAAGTCACTTTTTGTTCAATGATGCCGATGCGCAGTATACCGTTCAAAATTATTGCTGTTTTAGGATTAAACGATGGCGAGTTCCCTCGACAATCGACTTTCGTTGATATGGACTTAGTTAATCACCTAGGAAGACAAATTGGCGATAGATCGCGCAGAGGTGACGATAGATATTTGTTCTTAGAAGCCATTTTGTCGGCACGCACTGCATTATATCTAAGCTATCAAGGCAGGGGGATAAGAGACAATAAAATCAGAGAGCCAAGTTTAGTATTAAGCGAATTTTTGGCTTACTTAAAAACGTATCATCAATTCGATAAGGTCATCCAACAACCTCTGCATCCTTTCAGTATCAATGGGTTCTTATCTCCGCAAAATAACAGTGATGACGTGTCACAAAATGTGCAACAAAACTTCGATAAGGGTTGGTACAGATTGATGACGAGCTTGCATTCAATTGATAATATTGAATCTTCAATGCTCACAGCCCAACCGTCAAACAACAATCGAGAAGCTCCAGACATACCGATAATTATTGATGAATTGGCGACAGAGGCTGTAATTAGCGATCAAAATCAGCAAATACCGGTCAAGCAAAAAGTGAGACTGGCTGATTTGGTGAGGTTTTTTAAAAAGCCGGTTGAGTTCTTTGCAAATAATAGCCAAGGTCTCTGGCTGGATGATATTGAATCAAGACTATCGGATACAGAGCCTTTTATTGAAAACGGATTAGATGTTTATTTAATGAAGTCGGATTTTATCGACTGTTTGCTGGAGTGTGAGCGCCTAGGCTGCTCCGAATCGGAAAAACAAGACGCAGTAGATGCAATGAAAAAGCGTTTGATGTTATCGGGCAATTTACCTGATTATCCTAATACGGAAGGACTCATTGATGAAAATTCAGAGCTCAGTCAAAAACTGGTAACGGAGTTGGCTACCTATGTCTCAGATGAAGTACTCAGTGGCCAATTGAGTATTTCAAATGCGTTGATTGATTTTCATTTTGATTTATCCAATGTTGGCGGTGCTATCGATTATAGCCTGAGTGGAAATAGCTCTCGCCACCTTATTGGCACCTGGATAAAGCATCTTGTTGTATGCGCGTTTACGAAAACTGTTAATGGCGGCAGCAATAATGATAATGAGGATATTCAATTTGTTGAACCTACCTTAAGGACTCATGCAGTTTGTATAGTTAAAAACGCGCAATCAAAAACGGTATCGATTAAAACAGAACAATTTACCTGTATTGAACAAGAACAGGCAATAGCCTATTTATCGAATTTACTTGAGGTATTTAATCGCGGCAATGTCAGTCCATTGTTAATTGCGCCTGACCTGGCTGATAAATTGATGTCTGGTATAAAGTCAGATCCTGACTTTGAGCCTGATTCGGCAAATGTTGAAATGTACTATCATCACCCTGAAATTTCAAATAGATGGTCGACATTTTTTGATGCGGGGAATTTTCCGTCACAGTTTGTTATTGATAAATATTTTACGCATTATTTTCCTCATCACGTTGAAAAAGACAAAGGCACCCTGCGAGATTTGTTATCGATTTATCAGCCTTTAAAGAAACATATGAAGACTAAAAATGCCAAAAAGGCGAAGGGATAATTTATGTTACAACTTGATCCTCTGAATCTTGAGTTGAACTGCCGCCATTTAATAGAAGCAAGTGCAGGGACAGGCAAAACTTTCAATATTACGCGATTATATGCTCGTTTAATTCTTGAAAAAAAATTATCAGTACAAGAAATTTTGGTCATGACATACACGCGGGCAGCCACCGAGGAAATCAAGGGCCGAGTCGCGGCATTTCTGCTTGAAATACATAATGAATGGCGTGCAGATGCACCGTCTGAATTCACAAAAACGCTAGTCGATAGAGTGGGTGTTGAGGAAGGCGATGCTTTGCTGACGTCAGCACTTTTATCACTTGACGAAGCCTCTATTTTTACTATTCATGGTTTTTGTCAACGGGTGTTAAAACAGTTCGCGGTATCGTTAAATGCCGATTTAGAATTGGAATTAGTTACCGATTCAACAGAACTGATGATGCAAGGTGTGCAAGATTATTTGCGAGTGATGACTAAAAATGAAGAGAGCTTTACCTTGTTATCTTCAAAAAAATGGCACATTCCTGATAATTTTTTTAATGAATTTAGAACTGCAATTTCATCAGATTTGGTCTTGACTCAGGTAACAATGGCGCAAGTACAGTTAGATGAAAGCGCAAACTTAGCCCGGCAGTTGCTTGAGCAAGCGAATGTTATTCAAACGCTATTTAACGAATTGCAACAAAACCAAACGCTGTTATTCAACGCGTCTGTTTTCGGGCACAAGGAAGAAGCAAAACGCACACAAGAATGGCATGTATTAATTGGCTGGTTTGAACAAGTACTAACTTACATACAACTTGACCAGACCAGCCGCAAAGTGCCAAGTACTGCAAATGAAGCAGGTCAGCAAGCCACTGGCTCGGCGGAATCTGACGATGTTGATTTATTACAACTATTAACCATGCCCCAAGAGGTGGGTGATTTTATTAATGGTAATAGATTCCGCTCATCACCTGAATCTAAAACCATATTGGAGCCACTAAAATTACTTAGGGGTGACATTAAAAAGTGGATTGAAAAAAGTACAACGCAATTAGAAATAAATACACAATTAACTGCCGTACTAGCCGTTGTAAAACAGGGTGTTTATGCGATCCGTGAGCGTGTCGAAGAGGCAAAGAAAAAAGCACATGTAGTGCTGTTTGACGATCTTATTAGCGTATTTGCTAATGCCTTACAAAGTCAGGGTGCAAATCTGCTTGATTCAATCCGTAAACAATTCCCCGTTGCACTAGTGGATGAATTTCAAGATACGGATCGCCACCAATATCAGATACTAGACCTGCTATATCCAAAGGCAGATAAGAATAGTTTGTTATTGATGATAGGTGATCCAAAACAGGCAATTTATGGCTTTAGGGGCGGTGATATTTTTGTTTATCTGGCGGCTAAGCAAGACGCCGATCATGTTTGGTTAATGGACACCAACTGGCGTTCAAGCGCACAAATGGTCACCGGTTATAATCGATTGTTTTGGGGGCATTCATTACAACAAGAACAAGCACGTTCGGTGTTTGGGTTTGACATTGACTATGAAGTTATTAAATCTACATCCAAATCAAAAGCCGCAGATTCACCGTTGTCTGATCCCTTAGATTCAAGAACTGCGATGACTTACATGTTGGCTATGGATGGCATTGAAAATTCAAGTGGCAATGACAATCCAAAAAGGAAGAAGGTTGAGTTAGAGCAACAAATTTTAGATTGGAGTTCTCTTGAAATAATGCGACTACTTGGTGACGCTAAAATTGGTGATAGTAAGGTTGTCCCAGCTGATATTGCCGTATTGGTGAAAGATCGTAACGAGGCAACCTTAGTAAAAAACAGTCTGGATGAGGTTGGCTTAACGTCGGTTTATTTAAGTGATAAAACCGCATTATTTTCAACGTCTCAAGCAACTGAACTCTATCGAGTGTTAGATGCAATTTTACATAGCACGAATAGATCAACCTTAGTTGCCGGCGCGAACTCATCATTGTTAAATCGCGTCATTACTATAAACACCACGGCGAGCGAGCATCAGAAAGTAATGGCCGAGTTACATTCTGACCTAATGCATCCAGGGTGGGAAAAGCTTGTAGTAGCTTGTTTTGAATTAAAAGAAAAGTGGGCACAACTCGGTATATTTAGTTTATTGCTGAGCCTAATTAAAGAAAATTATACGCCACAAATATCTGCAGAGCGTAGTTTAACCAACATGATGCATTTGGCTGAAGCGATGGCCAAAAATGCTGTTTTAAATAAATTACCCGAACAACAGCTGGCTTGGTTGAGCCATCAAATATTTGATCATGTTGCAGATGAAGAAGTGCAATTGCGCCTTGAGAGTGACGCCAATTTGATAAAAATAGTGACTCAACATGGTTCAAAAGGATTGGAGTATCCGATTGTATTTGTTCCCTTTGGAAATAAATACAAAGACCCGCGTAAAAGAAAAACAAGCACCATTCAACATTTTAAATATCAAGATATGCAAAGTGGTCAATCGATTTATCAATTAGGTGCGACGCATGCGAGCTTAGACGAGTATGCAAAGCAAGATCATGCCGAGAAAATACGCTTGATGTATGTTGCTGTGACTCGAGCAGAGCATCGTTGTTACTTGGGCTTAGTCAATGATATTAGTAATAGTGAGTCAGCGCTAAATTGCGCGTTAGGGCTCCCAAGGGAAACGTTAAACGATTGTAAATCTACAGACCCAGCGCATACAAAAGCAATAGATTGGATGAATACGCATGTCTTTGAAACTGACCATGAGGCATCCGTCGACGG
Organism: Glaciecola sp.; assembly: GCA_034112105.1. Taxonomy (GTDB): domain Bacteria; phylum Pseudomonadota; class Gammaproteobacteria; order Enterobacterales; family Alteromonadaceae; genus Glaciecola. The sequence continues at coordinate 5,059 of JAWUVZ010000006.1, forward strand.
TACTTTGCACAGCAATAGCAGTGCAGTAAATGTTGATATAACGCCCGTTATGTCAAGCACATATAAAGGAGTTGCCGAAGTTGTTATTCCCCCTTTTGTTGATGCAAAATTAGCGAGGCGGTCGGCTTGGATAATCAGTTCATTTTCAAATTTATCGCGCTTTCATAAAAGTGAAAATAACAGCTATTATGATGTGGCATCACCCAATCAAATTTCATTGCATGCAATTGAAACAGCAGGTGAACATAAGGTTGTTAATGCTGATTTAACATCAGACGGGTTATCAGAACTGGCGTTAGAAGAGATTAGTACGAACCCTTTCGCCATTAGATACCAGCTTGAAAAAGGTGCTGATACTGGAAATCTATTACATGATATTTTAGAACAGGTTGATTTTCACTCACCTGATTGGGATAGTGCTGCTCTCGTGGCGTTATCGAAATATAAAGCCTTGGACGATAATGAGGTTAAAGCAGTATTTGAATGGTTAGAGAGCTGTTTGAAAACACCGCTTATTAATAATTTCTGCCTGGCCGACTTGGAAGTACATCAAACCATTCGAGAGGCCGAATTTTACTTCCCAATGCCACATTTAAAAGTGAGGTACGTGGCGAAAATATTACAAGAATACCGCCAGTACGTACAAAAAGATAAAGGCTGGCCAGCGTTGAGTATATCGATGGCTGATATTCCAGAGCTGAGTGGGATGATGCACGGGTTTATCGATCTTATATTTGAATATGATGGAAAGTACTATGTTGCAGATTATAAATCGACACATCTGGGGGATTCATCGAGAGACTATAACACTGAAAAACTGCATGAAAACAATCAACATCATCTATATGACTTACAATATTTATTATATTCATTGGCCTTGCACAAATACCTAAAACAGCAGCTTAGTAATTATTCATTTGAAGCACATTTTGGCGGCGTTTTTTACCTATATTTGCGCGGTATGTCACCCGAAAATCAACATTCAGGTGAATCCAGCGGTGTCTTTTTTGATAAGATAGGCCCACATTATATTGACTTGCTAGAAGAGCTGTTCAGCCAGACTAAGGAAGAGGTATAAAGTTATGTTGTTTTCTATTTCTTCATCCATAGCAAAACAGATTGCTTATTCATCTTGCTCTGATTGCTTAATCGCATTGCATGACATTAAATCTATTGATTATTATTTTGCTAATAATGCCGTTATGAAACGTTATGAGCATGCAACCGAAAATAGCTTTTTCAGCGACCAAAAATCACTTTCTCAACTATTTCATGTGCTATTGGCTCTATCATATTTCCAAAGGCAAGGACACAGCTGCCTTAATATTAAAGCGATCGCTGAAAAAACCTGTTGGTCAGAGGCCGATAATATTCAATATGAACCAACGTCTACTCAGCAACATAAGACATACAAAGTCGGTTTCATATTTGCAAAAGAAGCAGAGCTTAGCGATATTATTCAACGTTTTCATTTTATTTACCCACAGCGAAAGGATATACAATGGGCGCAACCCAATCTGTATACAGGCCGTTATGCAAACTACGAAAATGAAGTGGCTGATTTTTTTAAACAGCAACAAACGATGTGCATAGTGGATTCTGAACCAGCGTTGATAAGCTTACAAAAATGCGCTGACGAGCTTTGGCCAACACTCTTTCCTGTTAAAAGTGAACACGTCATCGACTGGCAGCAAGTTTCGGTAGCTAACGGGTTAATATCGCAAACTTCAATTATCAGTGGTGGTGCAGGGACAGGGAAAACCTACACTGTCGCAAGATTATTGTTATCTTGGTTATATACACAAAAGAACGGCTTACCCAACAAGGCTAAGCTGATGCTAGCGGCGCCGACAGGGAAGGCTGCCCAACGTCTGAATGAATCTATTTTGGCTGAATTTACGCAATTACTCGGTTCCAACAAACAAAATCAAGTGTCGACGTTGGTTGCTGATTTACTGCCGATGATCCAAGCAAAAACCATTCACCGTCTGCTCGGTTTAGGTTTGTATGGTATTGAGCCAAGGTACAACGATAAAAATCAACTGGATTGTGATTTTTTAGTTATAGATGAAGTATCTATGATTGACTTAGCTATGATGAGTAAGCTTTTGCGGGCGCTTCCTAAAACTGCAAAGTTAGTTTTGATTGGAGACGCAAATCAACTTCCATCGGTCGAGAGTGGAGGGTTGCTAAAAGATTTGGTTAATCAAGCAGCATGGCAAAATGCGTTAACAATAGGTGATTACTCCACTCTTTACAGTCAATCACATATGGCGTTGCTAAATCGCCTACTTCCTAGTTTTGTGACTAATAATAGTCACAACGAGCTGAATGTTGCCCAATCTGGAACTGTCGCTAAAGAAAACCATAAAGTATCCCATAAGGAATCCCATAAAGAGAATGGTACAGAGTTGTATCATTATAATCATGTTACGTTTTTACAAAAAAGCATGCGCTCACACAATGAGATAACTCAACTAGCACAGAGTATATTACTGGGGCCGTCTTCACAGTTTACAGCGTTGTTGTCTGTTAAGAACAATGAGAGCAACACGTCAAAGCTGGATGACAATTCAACCGCAGGGCAATTATCACTGCTGACGCCAGAACCAGAGACCTCAATAGTAACATGGCATGATGATGCCTATACACAAACCGGGACAGTCAAAGCCGAGTTACTAAAGCAAATTGCGCAGCGCTACGCATGCATATTTGAAAGTAGCAATGTCAACGATGCTATGCGGCAGCTGCAGCAATACAGATTGTTGTCTGCGACTAAAAAAGGTCGTTTGGGCACAGAGTTTTTGAACACTCAAATTGAACAACAGCTAAGAAAACGTTTCTCGCATATCGACATTGGGAAAACGTATCGCGGCATGCCAATTATGATAGTTCAAAATGACTACCGGTTGAATTTATTTAATGGCGATATTGGTGTTATATGGACCAATGAAGAAGGCCAATTGGTAGCATATTTTCCTAATCCAGAAATGCCTGATACTCAACTATCATTTGGTTTTACCTCACTACCTGCGTTTGAATTGGTTTATGCAATGACAATTCACAAGACTCAGGGGTCGGAGTTTGAGCATGTCGATATTTTATTGCCAAATTTACTGCCGGCTAATGCAATGGTCCATAGTAGTCAGCATTTAAGTAGAGAATTGCTATATACCGGAGTGACCAGAGCGAAGAAAAGCATAGGCATTTTAGCTAGCTTGTCAGTGCTTAATGATTGCATAGGGAGAACGTCAATCAGGTTTAGTGGTTTAAAACGAAAGTTAGATCTCTGAATTAGTGTACTAAACTAGTCGTGTTATGATTTTATGTTTAAGACGATAGTCCTCAACGGGGCGCTGTAAAGAGAAAACGTAAGAATGGCTTTAGATTTATTTAAGTCGGCATTTACTGTCTGTATTTTAACGGTTATTAAAAAATAATATTTGGTTTTGTTTGTCTCGAATAAAGCGCCCGGCATCAAAATAGTGTTGTTGGTTTAGACAAGCCAACTTAGTTAGGGATGAGAAATCAATCCAACCAATCAGTTGGTATGGGTAGACGATGCTATTGTGTAAACTCGCAATATCCTCTCTAAGAGTAATACTAGCGCGGGACACAGGTAGATCTGACAATATGATCTCGGTCTTTTGGTCAGCAAGCAATGATAAAATTTTGCCTTCTGACGGTTGTTCTACGTTGTCATTAGCTTCTGAGTGGGGCATAGTTTCTTCTCTTAATACGCCTGTGATTATACTTCTAGGTATAAGTAGCCTGCTTTGCAACAATGCACCTTAGCTTTGAACAAATCAAAAGGTGCTGTTTGTATCGTAAGTTAGATTAAATTTTAGGTTAAATACTCATCTTTGCTGATGATGCAGATCAAGCAATGTGGACAGAAAATAAAAAATAACGAAAATTTTGGGAGTGGTGATAGGATGCGTTTGACCAAGTGCGTAAGTAGTGTCTTCTTTTTAGCTTTGCTATGTTTAATACAAGTAGTTCAAGCAGACGAGAAGAAAAACTTTCTGCAGGCGAAGCAAGCAATGTCTGGTTTTGTTGAAATTTTATATTCTAATAGTGACGACAAAGTTTACTTGGCATTGGATGTTGAACAGCTTAACCAGCAAATGCTATTTCAAAGTAGCTTACCGCAGGGGGTCGGTTCAAACGATATTGGACTAGACAGAGGTCAGTTAGGAGACACGCGTCTTGTAGAGTTTCAACGCTTTGGCAATAAAATATTATTGAAGCAACTTAATACCGATTATCGTGCGAGTTCAAGCAATGTTGCTGAGCGTAAAAGTATTGATGAAGCTTTTGCGGATTCAGTTATTTCTGGATTTGAAGTCGCACATGAAAGTGGCGGTAAAATCTACATTGATTATACGGCATTTTTATTATCTGATGTGCACGGTATTGCAGAACAATTAAGTCAAACAGCGCAGGGCAGTTACTCAATAGATAGCAGTCGATCTGGAATTTACTTACCAAAAACCAAAGTATTTGAGGGTAATACAGAACTGGAAGCATTAGTGACCTTTGCAGGCACACCCAAAGGTCAATATATTCGACAGGTAACGCCCGATGCGAAGAGCGTGTCTGTGCACCTGCATCATTCATTTTTTGCCTTGCCTGATGATGGTTATAAAACCCGTATCTTTCATCCGTATTCAGGCTTTTGGAAACACAGTTTCTATGACTATTCAGCGCCATTGGATGCTGAAATAGAGCAGAAATTTATTCCGCGCCATCGTTTATCAAAAGTGAACCCTAATGCAGATATAAGTGAGGCAGTAGAGCCTATCATTTATTATTTAGACCCGGGGATCCCGGAGCCAGTAATGACCGCTTTGAGAGAGGGGGCATTGTGGTGGGATCAAGCATTTATTGCTGCGGGTTATAAAAATGCATTTCAAGTGAAAGTACTCCCAGAAGGAGCTGATCCAATGGATGCTCGCTATAATGTTATCCAATGGGTGCACAGAGCAACACGAGGTTGGTCTTACGGCAGTTCGGTAATTGATCCACGCACAGGGGAAATCATTAAGGGACATGTCACTTTAGGTTCGTTGCGTGTAAGACAAGATTTTTTGATTGCACTTGGTATGACGAGTCCTTTTGAGAATGAAAGTTCAGGAAAAGCCAATACAGATGCGCAGTTAGAGATGGCATTGGACCGTATTAGGCAGTTATCGGCACACGAAGTTGGGCATACTTTAGGGATTGCACATAACTTTGCAGCAAGTGAAAATGATCGTGCATCGGTAATGGATTATCCACACCCACTTATTAGTTTGAAAAACGGTGAAATTTCACTTGAAAATGCTTATGCCAAAGATATCGGTGATTGGGATAAGTATGTCATTGCCTATGGATATCAGGATTTTGCTGATACTAATGAAAATCAGGCATTAAGCGCATTAATTACTCAGGCAAGAAAAACGGGCTTTCTATATAAATCAGACCCTGATTCTAGAATTGCAAAAAGAGCCTCAAGTGACGGACATTTATGGGATAACGGTAAGAGCCCAACTGATGAATTTGCAAGAATGAGTGAGGTCAGAAAATTTGCACTAACTCGATTCGGTGTTAATTCACTGCCAGTCGGTGCCGACTTATCTTCGCTTGAGGAACGTCTTGTGCCGATATACTATTCGCATCGATATCAATTGGATGCGTTAGTAAAACAGGTGTCTGGTGTTATCTACGAATATGAGCAAAAAGAGTTAAATTCGCCACTTAAAGGCACTTCATTTGTAAGTGGGGGAACGCAACTTAAAGCAGCCGAAATGATAGTTAATGCGGCGTCAGCCAATTATCTCGCCATACAACCAGCGTTAGCTAAACTGATCAATCCTAAAGTTTATGGTAGTAGCCGAAACAGAGAAAGCACGAATGGCAGGATGGGTATCGTGTTTGATCCAATAAGTGCAGCAGAGGCGGCGTCAGGTTATGCCGTTACTAATCTACTTGAGCCAATAAGATTAAATAGATTAGCTTATCAACATTCTCTTGATTCTAGCATTCCAAGTGCTCAGAAAGTGGTTAGTTTGGTATTTGATAACTTGGTAAAAACGCGTTCTGGTGATGTATTAGAAGAACGTATTAAGCACGTAGCGCTGACTATTTTCTTTGATGTATTGAAAGCAGATGAATTGTCTCCTGAAGTTAAGTTAGCGATGCAAAGTGAACTGTTAAGTTATCAGAGTTGGTTGGCGAGGAAAGGCAGAAGTGCTCAAGAAAAGGTGCTACTTAAATACATTGCGCATTATTGGACGTCGAACGAATGGTTGGGTAGTTTTGCGGTGAAGCAATTGCCACCAGGTTCTCCCATTTAGTCATATTGATAGCCTAAATAACTTGGCTATACCGCATATTATGCGCTGGATTAATTAAGTATTGAGCAAAGCTCATACAGATATTGCGAACTAAAAGTCTGCCGCGGTTTGCAATTCTGATATGAGTTTTATTTATTAAAATTATCTCATCAAGTTTAAAACTACTTAAATCTGCAATGGATTGTGCGAAATACTCATCAAAATCAACTGAAAAACACGATGACTTTATACAGTGTAGGTGAGCTTTTTATTGTCGCTTTGCTGGAATTTTATAGCGCAAAGATACGAGCATTGATGGTTGAAAAACTAATTACGCCAACCAACGCTGATGGGACAAATTCGACTAAAGGTGGGTCTAGAATAGTTGTTCGAGTTTCAAATATTAATTCCCAGTCTCAAACTTTAATATGCTCGCACAGGGGCATTTACAAACAAGGCAATTCTGACATTTAATTGTATATACTTTATACTTAAGAAACACATAATAAGAAAAATGAAAGGTGTAACTTTGTGATTTTAAATAAATTAATAAAAATATCAGTCTTATTGATATTACTGCCTATGTTCTCAGGATGTACTGAAAACACAGATAGTACTGATAATAGCGCCAGCAATGACAACGATGAGAAATCTAAGAACTTGGAGTTCAATTCTGATAGAGACAGATTGAACATATATCATCCTGTTGATTTAACAGCAGATTTGAGTGCGCTTTCGAGTAATCAAAAAGAGATGCTCTTATTACTGATTGAGGCGTCAAAAATCATGGATGACTTGTTCTGGAAGCAGTCATTTAGTGATGATAAGGCTACTTTTCTGAGCCGAATAGACGACCCTGCTGTTCGTAAGTTTGCTGAGATCAATTATGGTGGTTGGGATAGGCTGGCTAATGACAATCCTTTTCTGACAAATGTTGCAAAAAAGCGGTTAGGTGCGGAGTTCTATCCTGTCGACATGACAAAAGAAGAGTACGAAAATAATAAATTTAGCAGTAATCCTTTATATTCAATCGTTGTTCGCAGCAAAGATGGTAAATTGGCGACAGTACCTTACTCAGAAATTTATTTTGATGAGTTAACAAGAGCCTCAATATTATTAAAAAACGCCTCCAAGCTGGCAGACAATAGTGAGTTTGCTAGTTATTTAAATTTACGAGCCGAAGCCTTAGTTTCTGACAATTATCAGCCCTCAGATTTTGCTTGGATGGATATGAAAACAAATCCGATTGATATTGTGATCGGAGCCATTGAAACATATGAAGACCAGCTGTTCGGCTACAGAGCTTCTTTTGAATCATATGTATTAATAAAAGATCTAGCTTGGAGTCAGAAGTTAGCCAAGTTCGCGGACTATTTGCCAGAGTTACAAAAAGGCTTGCCTGTGTCCGAAAAATATAAGCCCGAGCTATCAGGTACTGCCGCAGATATCAATGCTTATGACGTTATCTACTATGCTGGTCACTCAAACGCTGGGAGTAAAACAATTGCTATAAATTTACCGAATGATGAAGAGGTTCAATTAACGAAAGGCACAAGACGCTTACAATTGAAAAACGCAATGAAAGCGAAATTTGATCACATATTAATCCCAATTTCAAAAGAGTTGATAGCTCCTGAAGATCTAAGTAACGTGACTTTTGATGCCTTTTTTACCAACGTTATGTTCCATGAAATCGCACATGGGTTGGGCATAAAGTCTGTAATTGATAGCGACCAAACTGTCAGTAACGCACTAAAAGAATATGCTTCAGCACTTGAAGAAGGCAAGGCTGATATTCTTGGACTTTACATGGTGACACAATTATTTAATCAAGGAGTATTGGACGAGGGGAAGCTAAAAGACTACTACACCACTTTTTTAGCAGGTATTTTCCGCTCAGTTCGTTTTGGAGCCTCAAGCGCTCATGGTAAGGCGAATATGATTCGATTTAATTATTTTGCAGAAAAAGATGCTTTCAATCGAGATGATAATGGTAAGTATAGTGTCGATATGAAGAAGATGAATAGCGCCATGTCCTCGTTATCAACACTTATACTAACATTACAAGGTAACGGTGATTATGAGGGGGTAGGCAAACTATTCTCTGAAAGCGGTCTTATAAAACAACAATTAGCTGATGACTTGAATAAATTAACCGAAGCTAAAATTCCAGTTGATATAACCTTTAATCAGGGTAAAAAGGTATTAGGCCTTTAGTTAAAAATACCGCGTAATAGAATGTAGGTTTTACGCTAGCTGAATAATTTATTTCTTTGTACTGCAAATTTGAACCGGTCAAGGACAGCTGAAGAATATTTTCGTCAGTCTGTCCCCCAACACGCCTATCGATCTGTTGGGCTAAATCATCAACAGAACGCAATTTTATCTCGCCAGGATTAATTTCAATACTGGCTTCATATTCCGCAGTAAATCGAAAGTTATCTTCTAAGTGCGCCATGAGCCTTGCTAATTGAGATTTGTCTAAAAAGCTAGGTGTTCCCCTGCTCAAATGCAGCTGCGTGACTTTAAAGTCACTTAACTGTTCACCACGATGCGTAATTCCTTTAAACAGATAGTCAAAATATTTGAGACTGGTCATGCCATCACTTTGAGTATTAATTGGTGTGGGTGAGATTATAAGCCAATACTATTAGTATAAAATGGCTCGAAAACAGGTTTCCATACAATCTATGAATAACCCTATATCAAAACAATCAATTACCCTTATGCGAGCAAAGCACCTAACCTTTTGTTTACACTTAAAAGGAACAATATATGGCTCAATTATATCTCGTACGACACGGTCAAGCGTCTTTTGGTGCGCCAGACTATGACAAGTTGAGTGACATAGGACATAAGCAGTCATTGTTATTAGGGCAATATTTTGCGCAGCGCGACATAGCGTTTGACAGTGTTGTAACCGGTGATATGCGCAGGCACAAAGAAACTGCTGCAGGTATTCAAAAAGGTGGTGAAAGTGATATACCGACTTTTATTGACGCGGGTTGGAATGAATTTGATTTTAATGCAGTCGTAAGCGCTTATTTAGCCGTTAATCCTTTAATGCGCCCGGCAGAGGACGCACCAAGAGCTGAGTTTTATCGCTTATTAAAGAATGCGATGTTTGCTTGGTCTAAAAAAGAAATTGGTAACGGCCTGCCGGAATCATGGGATGAGTTTACAGGAAGAGTAGCAGGGGCTGTACAGCGTATTTGTGCATCCGATGCTAAGAATGTGCTCGTGGCCAGTTCTGGTGGCGCAATTGCGATAACGATGATGAATATGTTGGGATTAACAGTGGATAAAGCTGTTAACTTTAATTTGCAAATTAAGAACACGAGTATCAATCACTTTTTCTTTAATCGTGATGGTATTCAACTAAGCAGTTTTAATAATGTGGGGCATTTAGATTTGCCTGAGCATAAATCATTAATTACATACAGTTAGTAAACTGAATAACCAGCTTAAGCATGGGGCGACTATGAACTTTGATTACACTGAAAAAACGCAAAATTTGATTAATAAGCTGCAGGCTTTTATGGATGAAAATATCTATCCAAATGAAGCTATCTATCACGACTTGGTGCATCAATCTGAGAATCCATGGGTCACCCCTCAATTGATGCATGACCTGAAAGTAAAAGCAAAAGCAGCTGGTTTATGGAATTTATTTTTACCAAGCGAATATTTGCCATATGGCGCAGGCTTAACTAACCTTGAATATGCACCGCTTTGTGAATTGATGGGCCGTGTATTGTGGAGCTCAGAAGTATTCAACTGCAGTGCTCCTGACACAGGCAACATGGAAGTATTGGCAAAGTATGGTAACTCAGAGCAGCAAAAAAAGTGGCTTGAACCTTTACTTAATGGTGAACTGCGGTCAGCATTTGCAATGACCGAACCAGCAGTGGCTTCCTCTGATGCAACAAATATTGAAACGTCGATTCAGCGTGATGGTGATGAATATGTTATTAATGGCCGCAAATGGTATACCAGTGGTGCAATGAACGAAAACTGCAAGATAATGGTAGTGATGGGTAAAACCGATACAACAGCTGCCAGACACGAACAGCAGTCACAAATTTTAGTACCGTTAGATACTAAAGGGGTGACAATTGTGCGTCCTATGTCAGCGATGGGCTATCTTGATCAGCCGGTTGGTCATGCCGAAATCCTTTTCGAAAACGTGCGGGTTCCAGCAAGCAGTTTACTAGTGGGTGAAGGTAAAGGTTTTGAGATTGCTCAAGGTCGTTTGGGCCCGGGTCGAATTCATCATTGTATGCGCCTTATTGGTTGTGCACAAAGAGCATTGGATGAAGCATGTGAGCGTGTTGAAGAACGCATCGCTTTTGGTCAGCCGTTGAGTAAACAACAATCTGTACGCGAAAGTTTAGCGCAGATGTATTGCAAAATTGAACAGGCTAGATTACTTACTTTAAAAGCAGCAGACCATATGGATAAGTATGGTAATAAAGTAGCGAAAAATATTATTGCCGCAATTAAAATTGTAGCCCCTAAAATGGCCTGCGAAGTTATTGATGAAGCGATTCAAATTCACGGTGCAGAAGGGACATCTCAAGACACAACGTTGAGTGAAAAACTAGCCTATGCGCGAACAATTCGATTGGCTGATGGCCCTGATCAAGTGCACATGATGCAATTGGGTAGGAATTTAGTTCAACAAATGTCAGCTAAAAGTCAGTAAATAAAATTGATGAGCTTTAAAATCACACCAAACCTAACGACACTTCAAGCATATTGCGATAGCAATGTGCCTGAGGTGGGTAAGTTATTAACCCTCGAAAAATTCAGTGGTGGTCAATCTAATCCAAGTTTTAAACTGACAACAACAACAGGTGAATTCGTATTACGCCGGCAACCACTGGGGCATTTGTTAAAATCAGCTCATGCTGTGGACCGCGAGTATAAAGTTATTTCTGCTTTGCAAGAAAGCAATGTCCCTGTGCCAAAAGCCATACACCTTTGTACCGATAGCGAGATTATTGGAAGCCAATTTTTTATCATGAGTTTTGTTTCTGGTGATATATTTTGGAATGCCGCATTAGCGACATTGGATGAACGTCCCTGTTTTGGAGAGTCACCTAATTCAAAACGTGCAAAGATATACGATCAAATGAATTTAGCGTTGGTGAGTTTACACAGTCTTAACCCAGAAGATGTTGGACTAGCCGACTTTGGTCGTCCGGGTAACTATTTTGCTCGTCAGTTAGATAGATGGACAAAACAATATATTGCCGCCAAGACAGAAGAAAATGATAACGCAGAATTTCTCATTAAATGGTTAGGTGAAAATTTACCGGATGATGATGGTTTAATCTCGATTGTGCATGGAGATTTTCGTTTGGACAACATGATATTTTCCCATGATAGCCAAGACCTATGTGCGATACTTGATTGGGAATTATCAACCCTTGGTCATCCTTATGCGGACTTAGCCTATCAGTGCATGCAATTAAGGTTACCCGCAAATATGGGTAATGTACCTGGCTTGGGTGGTGTATACAGAGAAGAGTTGGGCATACCGAGTGAGGAGGAATATGTTGCGCTTTATTGTGAACGCGCCGGTATCGATAAGATAGACAATTGGCAGTTCTATATCGCATTTAGCTTTTTTCGACTACTCTCAATAGTCCAGGGCGTGGTAAAACGCGGTAAAGACGGTAATGCGTCAAATCCAAAAGCAGTAGAACTAGAACAACTATTAACACCATTATCAAATCTCGCAGTGCGAGCTATAAAGGAAGATTATTAACATGAAAGCGATTGTTTGCAATGAGTTTGCGCCTGTTTCACAATTAAAACTACAAGATATGCCTGACCCTAAAGCATCTAAAGGTAAGGTTGTAGTTGATGTTGCTGCGGCGGGTGTTAATTTCCCCGATAGCTTGTTAGTGCAAGGTTTGTATCAGATGAAACCTGATTTACCTTTTATTCCCGGGAGTGAAGTGGCAGGTATTATATCAGAAATAGGTGATGGTGTACCTCATTTGAAACTGGGTCAAAAGGTCATTGGTTTATGCATGTTAGGTGGTTATGCTGAAAAAGTTGAATTGCCTGCCTCTCATGTTATTCCTTTACCTGATGGAATTCCCTTGGATGAGGCATCTGCTTTAGTTACAGCTCATGCGACTGCACATCATGCGTTAAAGCAAAGAGCCAATTTAACCAGTTCTGATACCCTATTAGTGACTGGTGCCGCAGGTGGAACTGGCTTAGCAGCAGTTCAAATTGGAAAGTTAATGGGTGCTAAAGTTATTGCTGTTTGTTCAACTGACGAAAAGTGTCAAGTGGCAAAAGACAATGGTGCTGATATTTGTATTAACTATACAGGCATAGATTTAAAAGCGGCTATTAAAGAACAGACTAAAGGCAAGGGTGTCGATGTTGTTTATGAATGTGTCGGTGGCGACATGTTTCATATATGCTCGCGCAGCATGGCATGGAACGGCAGATTGCTGGTTATTGGTTTTGCTGGTGGTGAAATACCTAAATTTCCAGTTAATCTTTCGTTAGTTAAGGGATTTTCAGTTGTGGGCGTATTCTGGGGATCATTTACCCAACATCAACCGCAAGACTTTCTGGCTAATATGAAAGAATTGTTAACTTGGTATGTTCAAGGTAAAATTAAAGTGATTGTAGATGAGCGATTTGCATTATCTGATTCTGTGGATGCAATTAGTAAAGTGACGGACAGAAAGGTTAAAGGAAAAGTGGTTATTACCCCTTAGCTTTTGCTTTTTCGCCTTCTTTCCCCCTGGGTATTAAAAGTAAAAATAAAAAAGGCGACTCTGGCGAGTCGCCTTAGATGACGGAGTAACCTCCATCTACCATGTTGAAATAGTTTTCACAATGGGTACTCAAAAATGTATTAGATACGATCCATGAGAGCTAGGGCGATTGGGTTGTCGGATAAACCTTGTTCAGCGATCCATGCTTGTAACGTTTTACCATCCTCTTCTGGCGCTTCTAAATCTTTCCTAGGCATTTTCTTTACTAATAACGTTCCTGCTTCAACTGAGTTGTTCAGCACAGCCTCACGGATCATACTATTACCGTTGCATTTTATGCCTGTGTAGTAGTCCTTGAGCTGTAGTCTGAAGTTGGATCGGACACCTTTAATTTTTCTACGTAATTCACTTTTATCGTCTGCAACAACAATATTGCAGATGTTGGCCAATGCAGTTTCGATTTCACTTGCTTGGGATGGAAATGACCCTAAAGCAAATGGAATAGCAACTGCCAGAGCGTATAATTTCGTTTTCAACATGATTTTTTACACCGTTTAATAATTGACGTTGACAAGAATATACGCATTAAAAACGAGGTATTCAGTCAGCAGTCGATACTAGGGTATTTAATTTGATACGTTTTATTTCGGTGTTATAAAAAAAGTCAACAATAACAGGCTGTTAACTTTTTGTAAAAAATAGACTTTAGTCTAATATTTGTCTCGATTAGTGTTATTATCGGCTACCAAGCCGTTACTCCTCCATCAATAGCGATAGTTTGTCCATTCATATACGTATTGCCAGGTGACAATATTAATAGCATCACGTTAACCATTTCCTGCGGGTCACCTAAGCGCTTCATCGGTGAACCTTTAGCCAACATAGCTCGGGCTTCCTTGGTATTAAGTCCGTCAACGTCCATAATATTGGTTGGGCTGAAGAAAGGGCATATTGCATTAACCTGGACATTGTAGCGAGCATATTCAACGGCGGCTGTTTTGGTTAAACCTGTCACAGCGTGTTTAGCTGCAACATATGCGCCAGCTTTGGGTGCGCCACCTAATCCTGCCAAAGAACTTATATTCAGTACGTGTCCATGGCCTGCTAGCAACATAGCGGGTATTTGATACTTCATACCAAAAGCAACTCCTTTTACATTAACTGCAAATTGACTGTCAAAAATGGATTCTGTTAATTCATGTATTGCCACCATTTCATGGGCAATACCGGCATTGTTTACTGCAATGTTTAGACTTCCGAATTTGCTAATAGCAAGTTCAACCAGTTTTTTTGAATTAGCTTCTACAGAAACATCCCCCATTAATGCGCATGCTTTATCAGGTGATGCTAGACTTTTAAGGGTGTCATCTAAGCCAACTTGATTGATGTCACTGAGCACTAAGTTGCACCCACGTTTGCTCAGTTCGATGGCAAGTCTTTTACCAAACCCATTTGCTGCGCCAGTAATAATTGCAGTTTTGTTCGTGAAATCTAATAAACTGTCCATTCTTCTTCCTTATTGTGATAAATGCGTAGCTTGTTTATAAATTCATAACATAGCTAATAGGTTAATGTAATAAGTATAATCTGTCGAAAATGAGCAAGGTATTTTAAATTTAAATAGATATCTATTTATCAAAGTGAAAATGTGCGCTCCCATGCCAAATAATTTTTTAAAAAGGGTAACCCAACGCTGATCTCCATAGCGCCTCGATTTCACCACTGCATACAAACTCAATCAGCCAAACTTATTTTGCTATATAAAATCAATAAAGTTGGCTGATAGCTAGATTTACAATAGTCTTATATTATCAAGCTAATTTGGGAAAAGTTATGTCGAACGAATCTACCTCAGTAAGTCCAGTTACTTATGTTCAGGAGCAACAACTCGCACTTGTTGGATTAAACAGCGGTCCTGTAAACGCATTGTCAAAGGCGGTAAGAGTAGGCGTTATTGAGAGTATTAACAAAGCATTGAGTGACGATCAAGTAAAAGCAATCGTACTACATTCGCACTTAGCATTATTTAGTGCTGGCGCGGACATCTCAGAATTTAGTGGCGGCGACTTGTCGCCTATGCTGCCTGAAGTTTTGGATGTTATAGAGCAAGCGACCAAACCTGTCATTGCTATTGTTGGGGGAAATGCATTTGGTGGTGGATTAGAACTTGCGTTAGCTTGTCACTACCGTGTAACACACGCTAAAAACAAAGTGGGTTTGCCTGAGGTAAATCTTGGTATTTTACCTGGTGCAGGCGGAACACAACGATTACCCAGATTAACGGAGCCAAAAACGGCGCTAGATATGATTGTAACGGGCGCACCTACGCCAGTTACTGCGCTTGGCAATGTATTCGACCTTATTGTGGACTCTGCAGACGAACTCCAAGCTGCTGCAATGAGCTTTGCGAATAGTATTGTTGAAAAGCAAATGCCAGTAAAAAGAGTCTGTGATATTGAACTAACGATGAGTAGCGATATCGACACTTTGTTTGAACAATATAGCCAAGGTGTTGCTGCAAAATCAAAAGGTTTTTTTGCACCAGGTCACTGTGTATTAGCAGTCAAAGCTGCTTTTACGCTTGATTTTAAAGCCGGTCTTGCTCGCGAATCAGAATTATTCATGGAATGCATGAAAACGCCACAAGCCAGAGCACAACAGCATTTCTTTTTTGCTGAAAGGGCGGCTTCGCATGTTCAAGGAATTTCAAAAGACGTTAAAGCGCGTGACATCAAGCAAGCTGCAGTGATTGGAGCTGGCACAATGGGAGGCGGTATTGCAATGAATTTTGTCAATGCGGGTATTCCAGTCGTGATGTTAGAATTAAAGCAGGAAGCCTTGGATAAAGGCTTAGCGCTGATTCGTCGCAATTATGAAAACTCAGCTAAAAAGGGCAAGTTAACGACTGCACAAGTTGAGCAGCGTATGTCACTACTGTCTGGTACCACACGTTATGCTGATTTGTCTGATGCCGATTTAGTCATTGAAGCGGTATTTGAAAAAATGTCTGTGAAAAAGGAAGTATTTGGTATGTTGGACAAGGTTTGTAAACCGGGTGCCATATTAGCTTCAAATACTTCTACGCTTGATTTGAATGAAATTGCTTCTTCAATTTCTCGTCCACAGGATGTGATTGGTTTACATTTCTTTTCACCAGCAAATGTGATGAAGTTACTTGAAATTGTGCGTGGCGAAAAGACCAGTGATGACGTCATTAAAACAGCAATGAAATTAGCTAAAACAATCCGCAAGGTTGGCGTTTTAGTGGGTGTTTGCTTTGGTTTCGTTGGTAATAGAATGATAGAGCCTTACGGCAGAGAAGCGGGTCGTCTTATGCTCGAAGGCGCGACACCTGAGCAAGTTGACAGTGTCATTGGTAAATTTGGACTCCCAATGGGCCCGTTCACTATGGGTGATATGGCAGGGCTAGATATTGGTTATTTTGTGCGTGAGTCGCGCAGAGAGTTTATAGCCCATGATCCAAGCTATTGTATCGTAGCTGACAAGTTGGTTGCGCAAGGCCGTGTTGGATTAAAAGCCGGTAAGGGTGTGTATTTATACGAGCAAGGAAGCCGTCAACCAATACCTGATCCTGAGGTAATTGCAATTGATAAGCAAGAAGCGAAGCGTTTAGGTATTGCACAGCGTGACATTTCAGACCAAGAAATTTTAGAGCGTTGTATCTACCCGCTGATTAATGAAGGCGCAGACATTCTCAAAGAGGGTATTGCTGCTAAATCCAGTGATATCGATGTTATTTATGTTTACGGTTATGGATTTCCAGTATTTAGAGGCGGTCCAATGCAATTTGCTGATGAGATTGGTTTGAGCCAAGTACGTGATCGCATGAACTATTATAAAGAAACACTCGGTGAATATGGGCAACATTGGTTTACTCCTTCAACACTATTAAACGAGCTCGCAGATGCTGGCAAAACATTTAGGTCAGTAAAATAAGCTAAGTTAAGTAAAATATTATTGATAACTGACATGAGCAGTTGTTGCAGATAGATAAAGGAAATTATGCAGAATTTTAAAGCACCACAAAGAGATACTTTATTCGTAACCAATGAACTACTTGGTTTTGAAGCGCACTATCAGCGTTTAGGCTTCGAAGATGCTACGGATGACCTAGTTCGTGCTATTTACGCTGAAGCAGCTAAATTTGCAGAAAACGTGTTAGCACCCATAAATGCATCGGGTGATGAGGAAGGTTGCCAATTCGATGATGGTGTTGTGACCACACCAACCGGTTTTAAAGAAGCATATAAGCAGTATGTAGACGGTGGTTGGCCATCAATGTCACATCCTGTGGAGTATGGTGGTCAAGGCCTTCCATATTCCCTTGCTACCTCAATGGCTGAATGGTTTTCTGGTGCTAACCACAGTTGGGCAATGTATCCCGGCCTGAGTCAAGGCTGTATGGAAACACTTAAAGCTCATGGTACTGAAGAGCAGAAGAAAATTTATCTTGAAAAATTAATAGAGGGTAGCTGGACAGGTACTATGTGTTTGACTGAATCACACTGTGGTTCGGACTTAGGCATGCTTAAATGTAAAGCTGAACCTGCAGAAGACGGTACTTATAAGCTGACTGGAACGAAAATCTTCATTTCAGCTGGCGAGCATGACATGTCAGACAATATTGTGCATATAGTGTTAGCTAGATTGCCTGACGCGCCAGCTGGAACGAGAGGCATTTCATTATTCATCGTGCCTAAGTTTAATGTAGATGCTAGCGGAAATATCACTGACCGCAACGCCGTTAAATGTGGTTCTATTGAGCACAAAATGGGTATTAAAGGCAGTGCAACTTGCGTTATTAACTTTGACGCAGCAAACGCTATTTTGATTGGTGAACCTAACCGTGGCTTAAACTGCATGTTCGTATTCATGAACATGGCAAGAATAGGCACTGGTGTTGAAGGTTTGTCTGCAACTGAAGCTGCATTCCAAGGCGCGTTAGCTTACGCGAAAGACAGAACGCAGTTTCGTTCAATGTCAGGTGTGAAAAATCCAGATGGCCCTGCTGACCCAATCATCGTGCACCCCGATGTTCGTCGTATGTTACTAACGCAAAAAGCATTGCGCGAAGGTAACAGAGCACTTGCGATTTATTGTATGCAACTGGTTGACGTAACGCAGCATGATCAATCACCAGAAGAAAAGAAAATTGCCGAATCTAAACTGGCATTATTAACGCCTATCGTTAAGGCGTTTTTAACTGAAACAGCACAAGAAACAACAAGCTATGGGATGCAGGTATATGGCGGCCATGGCTACATAAAAGAGTGGGGTATGGAGCAACTGGCTCGTGATACTCGAATTTGTACAATGTATGAAGGTACAACGGGTATTCAAGCTATTGATTTATTAGCACGTAAAATCATGGGTTCAAAAGGTGAGCTTTTGAAAGTGTTTACTAGTGAAATTAAAAGCTATTGCGCGACCATTCGTGATAAAAAACAATTTAATCATTGGTCAAATGCGATTGAATCTCACGTTGATGAATGGCTTCAAATGACGGATGACATTGGTATGTCAGCGGCGAATAATCCTGACGAATTAGGTGCAGCATCTGTTGACTACTTAATGTATTCTGGTTACGTAACGGTTGGGTATTTTTGGCTGAAAATGGCGGTTGTGGCACAACAAAAAATTGACGAGGGCACTTCTGATGTTGATTTCTATAATGCTAAGCTGCAAACCGCAACATTCTATTTCGATAGAATGTTAACGCGAACTAGATCGTTAGTTTCTGCGATTAACTCAGGTTCAGAAAACCTAATGCAAATGGATGCCGAGCATTTTTATCAAGGCTAAGTAATTTTTTGGAATGAGATAATAGAAAAGACGAACACGCTAAGTGCTCGTCTTTTTTTTAACTGCATAAACCTCAGGTAAATTTAAAGGAGACTTAATGATCAGAGAATATGAACTAGTGTTACCCTCGACAACTATTCAATACCTTAGCGCTAACATTGAAGAAATAACCGTTAAGCCTGTTCTATTATTCTTTCATGGCTTTCCTGAATGCAGTTTTGCTTGGGAAAAGTATCTACACGGCATGTCTTCCGAGTATTGTGTTATTGCACCTGACTTACCTGGTTATCGATTCTCTAATGGTTTCAAAAGCACCGATGAATATAATATTGAAAACCTCATTACGTTAATGGCTGCCTTCGTTAGTCAACTGTTGATTGATTCTTCGCAACGAAAAGTCCATCTGGTTGCACATGACTGGGGAGGGGCAATCGCGTGGCCGCTGGCTGCTTTTCACGAGTCATTATTGCATAGCTTGACAATTATCAACGCAGCGCATCCGAGTGCTTTTACTCGTGAGATGAGAGATAACCCCGTTCAACAGGAGAAGAGTGAATATATTGCAGGTTTTATGCAGTCTGATGCCGGAATAAAAATGCGAAAGAATGATTTCTGTGTGTTTAAAAAGCTGTTTGGGCATCAATTTTTTACAGCTGAAAACGAAAACGTCTGCGTTGTTGCTGCCAATTCAAATGATAAAGCATCCAAAAGTCATCAAAAAGAGAGTTCATTGTTCTCTTCGCGCCAACTAACGGAGTACATAAGTCAGTGGAATGATGCAAAATCGCTTGATAATATGCTGAATTACTATCGAAAGATGCCACAAATTAAAACCAAAGGTTATGTTAGCCAACAAGGTCCGTTAAAAATACCAAATATTCGAATTAACCTACCTACGTTTGTTCTTTGGGGTGAGGATGATTCTGCATTTGTTATTGATAATTTAATTGGGCTGGATGAATGGGTGGCCAATTTGCAAATCCATAAAATACCGGGAGCAACACATTGGGTGCATCATCAACAACCAGAATACATTATGGCTATGTTAAGCAAATTTTTAATGAACTTAACGAATGATTCTGATTACTCAAATTAATATACACAAAAAAAAACGAGCTTAATCAGCCCGTTTTTTTAGATAAAACGCAATATTAATGATCGTATGTTTTGGCGACTTCCATGATTTGTTCTCGTAACCAAATATGTGCAAGGTCATGATCGGCGCTTACATGCCAATATAAGTAATATTCCACCGGTGGAATGTCAAATGGCATTTCATATATCGCTAGATCATAATGTTTTGCTAAGTGGTAGGGGAGACAAGCAATCAAATCGGTTTTAACAATGGTACTTGGCACCGTTAAAAAGTGCTGACCACGCATCACTTCTTTGCGCTTCTTACCCATCTTATCCAGCTCAATATCTATCGGACCAGCCCCTTTTTTACGATGGGATACATTAATGTGTCCTAACTTTAAAAAGGTATCTAAGTCCAAACCATTCTTCAGCAAAGGATGATTTTTTCTCGCTAGAACAACAAATCTGTCTGACGCAATTTTTTGTTTAAGCAAATGTGGATCAGTGAAAGTAGATGCGTCGGCAAAAAAATCTAAACTACCACTTGCCATTGATGACACCACGTTGGCTCTTGCAATCTCATAATTGTTTAGGGTGATGTTAGGTGCGCGATTCTGTAAAAGAGCCATAAGTCGCGGCATAATACTTACTTCTAACAAGTCACGGCTCGCAAAGTTGAATGCCTTATGAGCTGTAGAAGGCTCAAAGGTGTGTGAATCTTGCACACTTTTACGCAATAGAGCCAGCGCCTCGCGCGCAGGCCCTATAATATTCTGTGCAACCGGCGTAGGAGTCATACTGTGGCCTGTTCGCACAAACAACGGATCATTTAACATTTCTCGGAGTCGAGCGAGGGAATTACTTACCGCCGGCTGGGTAATGCACAACACGTCTGCAGCCTTGGTTAAGCTGCCAGCAGTGTAGATGGCATCAAAAACACCAAACAGGTTGAGATCGATACGATTCAAATTCATCTTATAATTATTCCCTATAGTGCGACATTTTTATTTTCTATTCGACAAAGCGGATTAAATCCAGCATTACTGTCTGCTTATATATTAATATAATTGATAGTATAAATCGAATTCAATACGAATTAGTAATATAAAAGGATTAAAATGACATTCTCAAAATTAAATGTTGGTGACAACTTACCCGAAACTGCTTGGTTTAAAATTACGCAACAAAAAATAAATGAGTTTGCAGTAGCTACAGGGGACCATCAATGGATCCATATTGACCAAGAACGCTGTGCAAAAGAAAGTCCATTTAAGACGACTATTGCACATGGGTTCTTATCAGCTTCGTTGATGCCAATGATGTTTGAACAAGTCATTACTGTCGACCCAACAAGCAGCACCATGCTTAACTATGGTATTGATAGTTTACGATTTCTGGAGCCTGTTAGAGTTGATGATTACATTAAATATCAGTTTAAGGTTGCAGACATCGAACAAAAGGCGACAGGAAGGTTGTTCAAAGTTGCGGCACAAGTCGATATAAAAGGCAGAAATAAACCTGCATTAGTAGGTACATTTCTTACCTTATTGATAGGTGAGTAAAATATCTTCATTGTGTTTATTGTATACAGAAACCTACGAACTGGTCAGACCATATTAAATTTAAATCATAACATATAAATAACAATTCATTTACAAACTGCAACGCTACTCTTATTATCAACTCACTACAGTCAATCCTTTGGCTGTATTCAATAAAAATTGATAACGCATATCCGTTAATCTGGGCAAAGATCCAGTGTGACGGAATTTTGGGGACACATATGAAATTTACCGCCAAAAAGTCAGCAATTGCTGCCTTCGTTGCATCGCAGTTACTTGCTTATCCATCAATTGTGCTTGCGCAAGAAGTTGAAGAAGATCAATCGAAAAATGTTGAAAAGATTTTGGTTACAGGAAGTTTCGTTCGACGTAGCGAAAATTTTGAATCTCCTTCGCCCTTAGCTGTTTTAGATAGTGCTGAAATTGACGCGATAGGTGCTAAGAGCATTGCTGATATTACACAAACACTCACTATTAACACGGGCGCGGAAAATACACCTGATGCCTTTACGCAAAATGCGACAGCAGGCACATCAAATATCAATTTACGTGGTTTAGGTGTCTCCTCAACACTGATATTATTGAATAATAAACGCCAAGTGGTAAATGCTCAGCCGAATAATGACGGGGTGAATTTTGTTGATACAAGTTCACTTGTTCCTATGATAGCGATTAATCGCGTGGAAATCGTGAAAGATGGTGCATCAGCACTTTATGGTTCCGATGCGGTAGCCGGTGTTGTTAACTTTATAACAAAGAAAAATTACCAAGGTGCATCGGTGAATCTTGATTATCAAGACGGTGCGCACGGTAACAATAAAGAATATGTACTTCAGGGCTTGTGGGGCGCAGTGGGTGATAATAGTAGTTTAATGACAGCTATTAGTTATACCAATCGTTCACCGTTATTTACTGGTGATCGTCGTTTGAGTCGTCCTCAAGATGATACCAGCGCACTAGGTAATCCAGGTACATTTTTCGCTGGAGCGACTCCTCTTATTGACCCAGGTTGTGCAACGTTTGGTGGTACACCACAAGTAATCGTTGCGGGTGTAGGTCCTGGAGGCACAGATGTTGGCCTTTGCGGGTTCGATTTTGGCAACACATATTCATTCGTGCCAGACGAAAGTCGCTTAAACGCTTACACGCAAGCTACTTTTAATGTTTCTGATAAAGTAGAGTGGATAACGGATGTAGGTTACGCGCGAAACAGAGCGGAGCGAGGTGGTTCACCTAGTTTCCCAATATTGACGTTCCCTTCAGTACCAGCTGATCATCCTGATAATTTCTTAGGGTTTCCTGTTTCATTCTTTGGTCGTGAATTAGGTACCGGTTCTCCCGGTGATCCAGCTAATACTGAATCAGATACTTTCCGTTTTAACACCATGCTGCAGGGTGAAATGGAGAATGGATTCTGGGAAGTAAGTTATACTAAAGCGGTAAATAATTTTTATTTTACAGTGAGAGATACGCTAGCGCAGGAGTTCCAAAATGCATTAAACGGATTTGGTGGTTTTGATTGTGACCCTGTTTCCGGAACAGCCGGCCAGGGTGGATGTGAATATTTCAATCCATTTTCATCGTCGTTTATAACGCCAAATTCGCAATCCGTTATTGACTCGTTTACTGGCAGACAAGAAATTGATTCTGAAGCTAACTTAGAAGTCGTAGAAGGGTTGATTTCAGCCGATTGGTTCGAAATGGATGGCGGTATTGTAGGTGTTGCGGTTGGCGCTCAATATCGTTACCAAGATTTGACCCAAGACTATGATGAGGCATCTAACCAAGATCGTTTCGCTTTCGTTATTGGTAATGCTGATGTGTTTGGTAAGCAGGATGTAGTGGCTTTATTTGGTGAAATAGCAATGCCAGTCACTGAAGATTTGGATATTCAGATAGCGCTTCGTTATGAAGACTACGGCGGTACAATAGGCGATACTGTTGATCCAAAGCTTGCCGTTTCATACAGAGCCACTGACGCATTATCATTGCGCGGTTCAATTTCAACGTCGTTTAGAGCACCTTCAATCTTCCAGAAAGATGGTGGCGCAACAAGCTTGAATCAAGCGGTTGACCCATTATCTGGTGCAACGGCATTTATTGCAGTGCGCGCTAGTGGTAATGAGGATTTAGTGCCAGAAGAATCAACGGCGTTTAACCTTGGTTTCTCTGTAGAGCCTATCGACGATTTATCGATAGAACTTGATTATTGGAGCTTTGATTTTACTGACTTAATTATTCAAGAGAGTTTTCAAGCAATTCTAAATGATACTCCTCAAGACACCACGCGTGTTATTCGAGCCGGTGATCCGTTGAATGGTCCATTACTTCAGGTTAATACCTCTTATGTAAATGCGAGTTCGCTAAAAACCTCGGGTTTGGACTTAGTGACGAGTTACAAAGTTGAAACTGAAGCCGGTACTTTTACTCCTTCTATCAACGCAACTTATGTACTTAAATATGACTTAGATGATCCTCAGGCTGGAAAAGTAGAAGGTGCTGGACTTCGTAACTTCAATAACGTTGGTGTGTCTAATCCAGAACTTCGTGTAAACCTTGGCTTAAATTGGGCCATGGACGCTTACTCGGCAAACCTATTTGTGCGTCATATTAGTAGTTATGATGACGATCAAAATGTTGATGGTACGACTGGAGATTTCCTTGAGATAGATAGTCATACTACATTCGATGCGCAGTTTAACGTCGACTTAGGTAATATTTTTGAAACAAAGTCTGACTATGTTTTAACTGTTGGTGGAATTAACTTGACGGATGAAAATCCTCCACAATTATTTACTAACGCGGGCTTTGACTCAAAGGTTCATGATCCAAGAGGGCGTCAGATCTATGCTCGATTGGCTATACAGTTTTAAAGAGCAAGTTAATTAACTCTTAAACGCTGTAAATCAATAATGAAAGGTCTTGGTCTT
The DNA here is from genome assembly GCA_034112105.1 of Glaciecola sp. Taxonomy (GTDB): domain Bacteria; phylum Pseudomonadota; class Gammaproteobacteria; order Enterobacterales; family Alteromonadaceae; genus Glaciecola. Next base: position 29,517 of record JAWUVZ010000006.1, read on the forward strand.
GCTTGCAAGGCCTTTTTTATTGTCTAAATGATGCATGAAGATGTTTTTCGCAATCGTATTTTGAATAAACTCATTGTGTATTTAATCGATAATATAGGCAAAAAAAAAGCCAACACATTG
>JAWUVZ010000007.1:0-31638 GCA_034112105.1 Glaciecola sp.
ATTTAAATGTAATAGCTCAAGTTCGAACCATTACATCTAATGACTAATCTAAGGTCTTGTCCAAATAGTGAACCAAAATTGTCCTTATTTAATTATTATTTATCTTCATTTAATTCTGTTGTCTTCATTTACCATCCAATAAAACAATTAAGCCACCTGCCCTGCAACCCAACCGCTAGACCATGCCCACTGGAAATTATAACCACCTAGCCAACCGGTTACATCAAGCACTTCGCCTATAAAAAACAAACCTTCTTGCCCCTTAACTTGCATGTTTTTTGATGAAACGTAGTCAGTATCAACGCCACCCAATGTTACCTCAGCGGTCCGGTAACCTTCTGTTCCATTTGGCTTAATTTGCCACTGCGTAAATGCCTCAGCTGCGGTTTGCAATTGTTTTGCGGTGTATTGTTTAAGCGGTTTATTGTCTAATTCAAAATAGGGAATAGCGGCTTGTACAAAGCGTTTTGAATAGTGTTTTCCAAGAGCTGTAGACAATTGTATTTCTGGATTCGACTGCTGTTGCTCAAGTAAATCTTGGAATAAGTCACCGTTTGGAAAAAGATCAAACTCTACCTCTTGTCCAGGGTCCCAAAAACTCGACACTTGCAGCACCGCAGGACCACTTAAGCCGCGATGAGTAAACAGAATACTTTCATTAAAACTGGTGTTGTTGCAACTTGCGCTCGCATCCACTGAAATTCCACTGAGCTCTCCTATTACGGCCTTGTCATGCTCATGCAAGGTAAATGGTACAAGAGCTGCTTTCGTTGGAATAATGGGTAAGCCAAACTGCTCAGCAACTTTATAGCCAAATGGGGTGGCACCTAGTTTGGGCATACTCAAACCACCGGTAGCAATTACCAACGACTCACTACTAAAAGTGCCTTGATTGGTATTCACCACATATCGATTTTCTACATATTCGATATCGATAATTTCTGTTCGATTCTTAATATCAACATTGGCGTTTTTACATTCAGCCAAAAGTAAATCAACAATGTCTTTAGCGCTATCATCGCAAAACAACTGACCGAGCGTTTTTTCATGATGCTTGATACCATATTCGTTAACTAATGAGATAAAATCCCATTGGGTATATTGGCTTAATGCAGACTTACAAAAATGCGGGTTCTGAGATAAAAAATTTTCATGCGAGGTATACATGTTAGTGAAATTACAACGACCGCCGCCACTCATGAGGATCTTGCCGCCCAATCGCTTAGCGTGATCGAAAACAATGACCTTACGACCGCGTTTACCAGCTTCGGTGGCGCAAAATAAACCGGCTGCGCCAGCCCCTATTACAATAACTTCTGTTTTGATCACGTTACGACTCGTTGTTATGAACACAGAGCATTATCGCTGTTTAATAACAAGCCATCAACTAGATGGCTTGTTTTAATGCTTTTTGTTTCGCTAAATGCATTAGCTTTAGTGAAATATTACTTACAGTTGCTTCAATATTGTTTCAGCGTCACTAACTTCGAAACGACCGGGGTCTTCAACATTCAGGGAACGAACAACGCCATCTTCAACAATCATGCTGTAACGAATTGAACGAATACCACCAAATGCGTCAGTGTCCATATCGAGACCAATCAATTGAGCAAAAACACCGTTTCCGTCTGCTAACATCATAAGTTCGTCTGCGTTTTGTGACTTACCCCACGCATCCATTACAAAAGCATCGTTAACGGAAATGCAGATAATGGCATCAACGCCTTTAGCTTTAATTTGATCAGCTAAAGCAACGTACCCTGGCAGATGCGATACTGAGCAGGTGGGCGTAAATGCCCCCGGAACCGCAAACAATATAACTTTCTTTCCACTAAATAAGGCACCTGTGTGAGGATTCTTTATTTCACCATCTTGTAATATACTAAATACCGCTTCTGGTAACGTGCCGCCTACTTCAATCATGGTCACTCCTTCTTATTATACTGTGCGTCTATTTGAAAGCAGCGATGCTAACAAATGAGCTATTTAACGGTTATCTTTCAGAATATCAGTGTTGTATATACACATCAAATCTGTGCTTTTTTGATTCAATTGTGGTGTTGGGTTTGCGCCCAGACGCCAGTTCAATCGGTTCAGCCGAACTCGGTCTCTTTACTACGACCCTATTCCCTGCATGGTTCAATGCCGCCTCCAATAATTGGGCACTGTCCACGTCAGCACCTAACAACTGCTGAAATGCGCGCATTTCTTTTTTCACCAATGCTGACTTTTTTTTATGCGGGAACATTGGATCAAGATAAATCACGTCAGCCAAAGGTGTCGCATTTTTCGTTACCCCTTGCTTTAAAATATAGTCTGTCGCATCGGTTTTGACCAGTAACATTCGTCCCCAAAATTCAGGAACTACTTCAATACGGTTCAGCGCATCCGCTAGTAACGCACCTATAATTGGACTGCGCTCTAACATAGTGACATGAGCGCCCACACTCGCCATAATAAAACTATCGTTGCCCATTCCCGCGGTGCAATCGATTACTGAAAGTGAATCTTTGCCTTTTATACCAATCGCTTTGGCTAACGCTTCATTGCGACCACCGCCATGTAGCTTTCGATAATTAAGCGCGGGCGAGTTAAAATCAACGATTATATCACCCCAACTTGGCTCATTGCTCAAACGCAAAGCGAGGCCTTGTGAGGTATAAACCAGTTGCCACTCGCTAACTTCTTTCACATCCGAACTAGCGTTATCGCCTTTTACAATGTGTTTGGAGGATTTGTGTGCCTTTTTGTTTGCTGTCTTATTCTTTGATGACGGATTATTTGATTTTTCGTTGGCATGCTGAACGCCACGCTTAACTATTGGGAAACCTGTTTCTACCGACAGTTTCTTTGCGTCCTCCTGAGGGGACATGCGGTCGCTGTCCTCAACAAGAATAACTATTCTGGTACGATGGTTATCTCCATGTTGGTCGTTCATAGAAGCATTTGGATCACGCATTCCCATACTCCTCTTTATACGCTAGCCATCTATTAATAAGCGCTTGTGAATTGCTTGGATATTCGCGCCATATGAATTCAGCCATATTTTTTATTTCTGGAATAAGCGCTGCGTCGCGAATTAAATCGGCTATTTTCAAGTCGGCGATGCCCGTTTGTTTAGTTCCTAATATTTCACCTGGACCACGAATTTCCAAGTCTTTTTCGGCAATATAAAAACCGTCCGTCGACTCACGTAAAACACCTAAACGTTTACTGGCTGTTTTGGATAGCGGACCTGAATACAAAAGTACACAGTGACTTTCAACCGAGCCGCGTCCTACTCTGCCGCGCAACTGATGCAACTGCGCCAAGCCCAAACGTTCCGGATTTTCAATAATCATTAAACTCGCATTGGGAACATCAACGCCAACTTCAATGACAGTAGTTGCCACCAACAAATCAAGCTTGCCTTGCTTGAAATCATCCATGACTTGTTGCTTCTCTGCTGCTTTTAAGCGCCCGTGAACCAACCCAACTTTTAGCTCTGTTAACGTGGTTCTCAATGCAATTGCAGCATCTTCGGCCGCTTGGCACTGCAGTACCTCTGATTCATCAATAAGGGTGCATACCCAATATATTTGGCGCTTTTGTTCAACCGCAGCCTTGCGAACACGCTCAATTACATCACCGCGTCTGCTGTCGGGTAACACGACGGTTGTTACCGGGGTTCTTCCCGGAGGCAATTCATCAATAATGGAGGTATCTAAATCAGCATAAGCTGTCATGGCCAACGTACGCGGAATCGGCGTTGCGGTCATTATTAATTGATGGGGGTATTTTCCAAGTTTCTCGCCTTTTTTACGCAACGCCAGACGTTGATGGACTCCAAAACGATGCTGCTCATCAACAATCACCATTGCCAGATTCTTGTATTCTACCTGCTCTTGAAATATCGCATGAGTGCCTATTAGCATTTGGATTTGACCCAGCGCTAGTTGTTCAAGAGTTTCGATTCTGGCTTTACCTTTTAACTTGCCAGCAAGCCAGCCCACGTTGATACCTAGAGGCGTAAACCAATCCGTAAAATTACGCGTGTGCTGTTCCGCCAAAAGTTCGGTTGGTGCCATCAAGGCAACTTGATAGCCTGCACTAATAGCAGATAATGAACTGAGCGCTGCAACGAGCGTCTTGCCTGAGCCAACATCGCCTTGGATCAAGCGCATCATAGGTTGAGCATGCTGCATGTCTCGCTCAATTTCACCGACCACGCGAGCTTGCGCACCTGTTGGTTCAAAAGGAAGGCGAGCTAAAAACTTTTGTTTTAATGGCTCATCTACTTGCACCGCAATGCCTGGTTCAGCATTAGATTGCGAACGTACTTTCAACATACTTAAATGATGCGCCAACAACTCTTCAATCACCAAACGCTTTTGGGCAGGATGCCTCCCCTCAATCAAATCTTCAATAATGATATCTGGCAGTGGCCGATGCACTATATGCAAAGCATCGGTTAAAGATACTTGTTGCTCATATAGGCCATTGGGCAATAACTCTAACAATGCGCCTTTATCCAACTGCTTCAATGCTTGCTCGGTTAAACTGCGCAGCGTGAGTTGCCTAACACCTTCGGTTGTTGGATAAACAGGTGTTAGTGATTCTTCTAGGCTGGTATTTTCAGGATCATCAACGATTTTGTATTCTGGATGCATCATTTCAAGATTTGCTTTACCCGTGCGAATTTCCCCAAAAGCACGAATAATGTTACCCATTGCTAAGGACTTTGTTTGTGCAGCGGAAAAATGGAAAAAACGCAGAGTAACTGAACCTGTACCATCACTCACTTTAACCAGCAGCATTCGCCGTTTACCATATTGGATATCGGCAGACATAATCTCGCCTTGGATCGACACGTGCAGATAAGCATGTAAGTCGGCCATAGGGTAAATTCGGGTGCGATCTTCATACCTAGCAGGAAGGTGAAAAATCACGTCTTGCAGAGTAACAAGACCGAGTTTTTTTAGTTTTTCCGCAACTTTTGCTCCAACACCTTTAAGCGTGGTTACCGGCGTATCAGCCAGTGACTTCATATCATAATATTCTTTTAGTTGTAAGATTGACCTTATACCTAAACTTTACCAGACCGTTGCAATTAAGCCACCGGTTCTAGCAATCAGGTTTGAAAAAAAAAGACTAACCGCGTAGTAACAGGCTAGTCTTTTCTTTAGCTCACTGTGTTATGTAATTCAACTTTAATAACTTTGCTGTAGATTGACAATAAAATGGAAAGGTTTGTGGCAACCTAACACTAGATATTGACTTAGTTAAGCTGATCGTCTTTCCAGAATTTGGTGCCTTTAACCGTCGCCTGCAAAGCCAAACCGCTTTGTGTCATGGTATACACCGTTACATCACCATAATAGGCTTCGCCCTCAATCGACGTGCCTTTTGTACCTGCTTTAGCAGCTGCATCGGCATTACCACCGAAGGTCCAGCCTTGTTCTACGAAATTGCGCATAGCAGCTTGATTGTGAAACACCATAACAATACGATAATCTTTTGCGCCTATACCGAATCCAACACCGCCTTCAGCCATATTCATATAGGTTTTTGTATTCTGGGCTTGGTCATTTACGACTCCATAGCCAGTGCCAGCTGAAACTAAGAATAAATTAATGTTGGCGTTGGAAAATACAGCGTAACCCGGCGATGCTTTTAATTCGTCTCTAGCTGCAGGCTTTTTCAGATATAGCTTTTCCAGAGCGTCTTGTTGCATTTCCAATATTGCTGCGCGCTTTTCAACGGTAGTGCCTGATCCATAAGATGCACAGGCACTGAGTAAAAAAACACATGCTAGACCACTTAATAATTTTAAACGATACATGTCACTTTCCTTATAATCGATTGATACTTAAGGCTTCTAGTATACACCCAAATGCGCTATAAAATTTACAATGTATTGCAGTTAAACGAAGTAATCAGTGTTATCAATAATAATAATAAAGAGTGATTTGATTTAGGCATCAATATATAACCTTAAAAACGCTAGGCGGCTTTAAGTGCAAACAAATGACCTATTTATTAGTCCGCTGCTAAATCGGAAAACACATAAAAAAGGCAAACGTTGAAGAAATTTCACGGTTTGCCTTCTGGCGCTAGGGATAGTTACGTTATAGGTTTACGCTTTTGGTTTAACAAGCTTTGCCGCGCTTAACACTAGTGCCGCAGATGGACGCACTTTAAAGTCAGGATTAACGTAGTTAAACTGCACTGTGCCCGTCTCATCTAGGATAAAAATAGCAGGGGCTGGTAAAACAGCGGTTTTCGTCTCATCAGCGGTAAGGTCTACATTCATGCGGTCTTTATAAAGTTTACGGGTATCGGTGGGAACATAGAAACCAACGCCAAAGCCACGAATAGCCGCCAAGCCTTCATCAGAAATCAAGGTAACCGCAAACTCCGTTTCTAGTTTTTGGGATTGTAGCTTTTCTGGCGACTCAGGCGATATTGCTAATATTTGATAACCTTCGTTTACTAAGTCTTGTTCAATTGACTTTAGCTCAGCCAATTGACGACTACAGTAAGGACACCATCCACCGCGGTAAAAGATAAGAACAGTTGGTTTTTGCATAAGCAAAGCTTGTAGACTCACTGGAGAACCATCCGCAGTTTTCACAGTAACATTAGGTGCAACTGAACCATTTAACAAGGGTGTTACATTTTCAGCTTTGTCTGCAATAACGGTTCTATCTAGCGCTAATGCTGATGTTGATACTGCTGCTGTTACGGCGAATGCCGCTAACAATAACCATTTTTTCATATTTATTCCTTTTTATTAAATTCTACATGTAAATTTAATAGGGTGAGTTTGTTTTAAATTGCGTAGACAGAACATCGACTTAGACTAATAATAGACCAATCGAAGACTCAGTTAATTTATTCATTACAACAGACCAAGCTAACGCATAAATGATTTCATAAAATCGCATCTTTTCTAAGTCACTTATTAAGCGATATTTTGAGGTTGATTTAGCTTGGCATTTTTAGTGCTATTTTGAAAATTGTAGGGCTTTCCACCAATCTTCATCAGCTTGTATATGGCCGACTTCATCAATATGTGGAAAAGGAAGATTTCTGCGCTGACATTCTTTAAAAAGAACCGGAAAGCCGCCCTTAAACAACGTTATCTGGCATTCTTGTTCATTTAAACTTTGGGTTTCATACATACCGGCAGCTTGGCGCTGGCCCTGAGCCTCATACATCACAATTGCCGCTGCCACAGATACATTGAGAGATTGCACCATTCCGACCATCGGTACAATGATAGATTGGTCCGCTAACGCAATAGCCGCAGGAGTGGCACCTGTCTTTTCTTGGCCTAACAAAACAACCGTGGGCTTGGTGTAGTCAACTTCGCGAAAATCACAAGCATCATCATCTAAGTGAGTAACTAAGACCTGCATACCCTGCTCTTTAAAATGACCTATTGCTTGTTGGATAGTGTTGTGAAGTTGCGTTTTCACCCAAACGTCACTGCCCATTGCGGTGCACTTGCGAAGGTTTTCAGGTTCATTCCATACAGCATGAACCTGATGCACACCTACTGCGTCACATGTGCGAATAACCGCAGATACATTATGCGCTTTGGTCACTTCTTCCAAACATACGGTGAGATCAGGTTGTCTCATTTTTAGTAATTGGCGAATACGAGTATAACGGTCCATCGACATGCTTTGATTCATACAGATGTCTCCAAGCGCTATTCAGGTAGCACCATTACACCATCAATCTCAATTTGTGCGCCTTTGGGCAACTGAGATACACCAATAGCAGCGCGCGCTGGGTAAGGCTGCTTGAAGTAATTGGCCATAATTTGGTTAACGGTTGCAAAGTGACCAAGGTCGATTAAAAATATATTAACCTTAACCAAGTGTGATGTATCACCACCAGCTGCAGTACATACTGCTTTTAAATTTTCAAATACTTGCACAGCTTGCTCAGCAAAATCGTGTGAGACCATTTCCATCGTGCTCGCCACCAGTGGGATTTGCCCTGATAGATACACTGTATTACCTGCTTTGACTGCTTGGCTGTATGTGCCTATAGCGGCCGGTGCGTCGTCGGTCTGAATGATAGCCTTGGGCATAGATTTTCCTTTTTTTTAAAATAGATTACTTTGGTTTGTATTGACTGTGCCGCGAGACTTTTTGAAGTTCAGGAATAGCGCGAATTCTGCGCATAATATTGGCAAGGTGGACGCGATTTTTGGTCGTGAGTTCAATATCTATGACATAAATACTATTTTCACGGTCTTCTGTTTGTAAATTAATAATACTAGAGTCGCAACTCACAATAGTCCTAGTCAGTGCGGCCAACGTGCCCTGATGATTGAATAACTCTAAACGCAGTGCTGCCTTAAACTCACCATGGGGTACATCATCCCATTCCATTGGCAATACGCGCTGTGGTTCTTCTCTACTAAGCTTACGAATATTAGTGCAACCCGTTTGGTGGATAACAATGCCGCGACCTGGCGACAAAATAGCAACCACTTCATCACCCGGGATCGGATGGCAACAACGTGAAAAATGTACCAATAAGCCTTCAGTACCGCGTATTGCAACATGCGATTTTTTGTCAGAAAGCTCAGCGTTTTCTCCGACTAAACGCCTAGCAACTATTGCACTTAATTCATTACCCATTCCAATATTTGTAAGTAAATCATCAAAACTTTCATACTTAGTTTCCTCGACTACGCGATTAATTTCCCCAGGAGAGATTTCATCTAATTTAATCGTACCTAAAGCGTGCCGCAATAAACGGTTACCCATACTTACAGCATCTTCAGATTGTTGGCGTTTGAGGAAGTGGCGAATATTGCTGCGAGCACGCGCACTCACCACGAAGTTCAGCCAGTTTGCGTTAGGTTTCGCTCTTGGTGACGTAATAATCTCTATACTTTGACCGTTCTCCAAAGGCTTACTCAATGAGTAATTTCGGCGTTCCACCCTTGCCCCAACGCACGTATTACCAACATCAGAGTGCACTGCATACGCGAAATCAACCGCAGTTGCGCCCATCGGCAGTTCGATAATGGTGCCTTTAGGAGTAAATACATAGATTTCTTCAGGGAATAAGTCAGATTTCACACTTTCAATAAATTCAGCCGACGTGCTAGAGCGCTGCTGCAGTTCGATTAACGACTGGATCCATTGAGTTGCCCGAAGTTGTGCGGTCGTGCCTTTATCCGCAGCTTTCTTATAAAGCCAATGAGCCGCGACACCTTTGTCAGCCATGTGGTCCATTTCTGCAGTACGAATTTGCACTTCAACAGGAATACCATGAGGCCCAATTAATGACGTATGTAACGACTGATAACCGTTAGTGCGCGGAATAGCGATATAGTCTTTGAAGCGATTTTCGATCGGCTTATACAAGCCATGCATAGCACCGAGAACACGATAACAATTATCCACACTTTCTACGACAACTCGAAAAGCATAAATGTCCATCACTTCAGTAAACGAGAGCTCTTTGTTTTTCATCTTACGGTAGATACTATAAAGATGCTTTTCGCGACCTAGCACAGAGCCATCAATACCATAAGACTCGAGACGCTGAACCAATTCATTTTGAGTTTTTTCAATTATCGCTTTACGATTGCCGCGCGCTTGGTTTACCGCAGACCGCAAAGCCCGATGACGCATGGGGTACATAGCCTGAAAACCGAGGTCTTCAAGCTCATTTTTTATATCATGAATACCTAAGCGGTGGGCCAACGGAGAATAAATTTCGAGGGTCTCTAAGGCAATACGACGGCGTTTATCGGGGCGCAATGAACCTAGCGTTCGCATGTTATGAGTGCGGTCAGCTAGCTTAATCAAAATAACCCGAATATCTTGTACCATCGCCATAAGCATCTTGCGAAAGTTTTCAGCCTGCGCTTCTTGTTTGCTACCAAATTTTAGCTTATCTAACTTACTCACGCCCTCGACCAGCTCGGCAACTGTTTCACCAAAAGCGAGGGTCAAATCTTCTTTGCTGTAGTGCGTATCTTCAATGACGTCGTGCAGCAATGCCGCCATTAAAGTCTCATAATCAAGGTTCATGTCGGCCAGAATACCGGCAACGGCCACAGGATGAGTTATGTAGGGATCACCACTACTGCGCGTTTGACCGTCGTGAGCATCGCGCGCGAGTATATAAGCCGCTTGAATATATTCGACTTGATCTGGTGGTAAGTATTTACTTACCTTAGTTTTTAAACCTTCAAATAGATACACAGATAATAATTAAAAAAGTAGGTGTCAATACTTGTAGAATACGGTTATTTTGGCGCTTTGCAAACGCAAAAACGCCAATTTTCATCGGCGTTTTATAATATATTTTTATTTTCAGGTAAAATAAGTCAACTAGAGCGCTAGGTTTACTGAGCCAAAGAGGCATTTTAACTTAGCATTTAATTTTTATTTTTCTGAAAGAATGCTCGCTACTGAAGCAAATTCAGCCGCTTCTTGTTCGCGTTGGTCATGCAAGTCTGATTGCTCAACTGTTTTAGCCGTAACCAAACCCAACTCAATCTCACGAAGAGCAACTACCGTTGGCTTATCGTTACCCACATCTACTAGTGGCTCTTTGCCTTCTATAGCGAGTTGTCTCGCGCGACGAGCTGCAACTAATACTAAATCGAATCTGTTACCAATTTGGTTTACAGCATCTTCAACTGTTACACGTGCCATATAGTGCTCCGATAAATTAATTAGTATTTCAAAAAATGGTGGCGAAGTGTACTGCATAACGTTACTAAAGCATAGTAAATTCGTTCACCTAAAAACCAATTAGACTACTTTATTGCAAACAAGCTCGAAAAAAGTGAGGCATGCCTGATAAGCTGATTTTCTAAACAAAGGCGTTGCGCCTTGATGATTGACTCAAAGTCATTGTGTGCGCTTACTAAATTATCATTGACGATGACAAAATCAAATTCGTTAAAATGGGACATTTCTGACTGCGCCTCAGCCATCCGTTTCGCAATAACCTCTTCAGAATCCTGTCCACGGCCGGATAATCTAACTTCCAGAGCTGCAACCGAAGGCGGTAGCACAAAAATACTTATTACCGACGGATTTTGCAACTTAACTTGTCGAGCGCCCTGCCAATCAATATCTAAGAATACGTCAATACCTTGCTGCAGTTTATCGCTAATTGCTGCTTTGGAGGTACCATAATAATTACCAAATACCTCAGCATGTTCATAAAAAGCATCGGCTTCAATCATGTTTTTAAATGTAGCATGATCAACAAAGTGATATTCAACGCCATTTTGCTCACCCTTTCTAGGCGCCCGAGTGGTGTGTGATACTGATAACTGCATAGGCTGGTGCTGGCTCGATTTATTTAAAAGCTCTTTAATCAGCGTTGACTTCCCCGCACCAGATGGTGCTGCAACGATAAAAAGATTACCTAACTGTTGAGCAGATTTCACCGGCGTGTAAACATGAGTAGATTTGGACATATTTATGAATTTTTGCTATTTGATAGTGTTGCTATAATTAACAATGGTAGCATAAGCAAAAGTAAAGTGTGCAAATTGGAAATCCAAATGATAAAAGATACTGAGTACCATGAACTAATAGACACTCTCTTTATTTCAATTGAAGAGGCCTTAGATGTATGTGAAGTAGACATCGACTATGAAGGTGCAGGCGGGATACTGACTTTAACCATGCTTGATCACACTAAAATTATTTTGAACAAACAGGCGCCATTGCATCAGCTTTGGGTTGCAACAAAGTTTAATGGTCATCACTTTAATTACAACGATGGTGTATGGATAGATGAGCGCACTGGTGTCGAGTTTTTTGCTTTTTTTGATGAAGCCGTAAGTAAACAAGCTGGCCAACCCGTAAAGCTCAACCTACAAGGATAAATTAATGACTCAAGAATTATTATCTGCCGTTGAAATTCAGCCACAAGGCGAGCATAAATCGACCATAATTTGGCTCCATGGCTTAGGTGATTCGGGTAACGGGTTTGCACCTATTGCCCCTGAACTTAAGTTGCCCGACGAATTGGGTGTTAAGTTTATTTTTCCACATGCCCCCATTCGTCCGGTTACCATCAATAATGGCATGGAAATGCGCGCATGGTATGACATTAAATCGATGGATATGGATTCACGCGCGGATCTTGACGGTGTTATTGATTCATCACAGCGCATTGAGCAGCTTATTCGTGCTGAAATAGATTCTGGCATTGATTCTACGAAAATTATGCTTATTGGATTTTCACAAGGTGGCGTGATTGCATTGCATCTAGGTGCTAGATTTACACAGCCCATAGCGGGCATTGTTGCTTTGAGTACTTACATGTGTGCACCACAAACTTTAAGTGCTGAAAAATCTGTTGAAAATCAAGATACCCCTGTATTTTTCGCACACGGCCAACAAGACGAGGTTGTGCCTTTATTTTTAGGTAATTCAGCCTTTCAAACAATGAAAGAGAATGGCTACAGTGTTGAATGGAAAGAATACATGATGCAACACAACGTATGTATGCCTGAGGTCGCTGACATTTCCGCATTTATTCAAGCCAAACTAGCATAGAAAACACAACAGATAGGTAATATGAACATAACCAAATCTTCACAACGCGTTATTCGAATTGCCACTAGAAAAAGTGACTTAGCTATGTGGCAAGCCAAGTATGTTCAAGCCAAATTGCTTGAACATCATCCGCAAATAACGGTTGAGTTGCTGCCCATGTCGACGCAAGGCGATCGCATTTTAGATACACCGCTGGCCAAAATTGGTGGCAAAGGTTTATTTATTAAAGAACTTGAAATTGCCATGCAAAATGGTGAAGCTGATATTGCAGTGCACTCGATGAAAGACATACCCGTTGCTTTCCCTGATGGTTTTGGTTTACACGCTATTTGTGAACGTGAAAATCCGTTTGATGCGTTTGTTTCAAACAACTTTGAGTCACTACAAGCCCTTCCCAAGGGCGCTGTTGTTGGTACATCTAGTTTGCGCAGGCAATGCCAGATACGGGCATTTCGTGACGATCTAATCATTAAAGATTTGCGTGGCAATGTAAATACTCGATTGTCAAAGTTGGATAATGGTCAATATGACGCTATTATATTAGCTTGTGCAGGACTAATACGCTTGGATATGCATCACCGCATACAACAAGAAATTAACGCTGATCTTAGCTTACCTGCTGTTGGCCAAGGCGCAGTAGGTATTGAGTGTCGCAATGACGATGCTGAATTAATCGCATTGTTAGCACCACTTAATCACACTGCGACGGCAATACGCGTTAAAGCCGAGCGCGCAATGAACGCCCGATTAGAAGGCGGTTGCCAGGTCCCGATTGGCAGTTACGCAGTGCTTGACGGTAACTTATTATTATTGCGCGGACTAGTCGGAACGCCTGATGGTGAAACAATGTTAAAAGCGCAAGCTCAGGGGCCATTAACCGATGCTGAGAAAATTGGTGAGACGGTCGCGAGTGACCTACTTGCAAAAGGCGCGAGGTCTATTCTGGATTCCTTAAGCACAAATTAAATAAACACAGAGGCAATAATCAACATGTATTTGATACTGCGTCCAAAAGCTAAATTAACCGATTCAGTAGCGTGCTTCCAAGAGGCAGGGTTAAGTGCGCTCGGGTGCGGCCTAATTGAAACAGTTGCGTTTCCGAGAGCTACTGAGTTATTACCCGAGCTATTTGAATTTAACCCAGATCTTGTTGTAGTCACAAGTACGGTAGCAGCCGACCTCTATATTAATGCCTTAACGCATTCCAAAACATCAAATTTAATCTTTATCGCCGTCGGTGCTAGCACAGCCAAAAAGCTATCTAGCCGCCACTCAAAAGTTGTGCAAGCGCGTCCATCAAATTCAGAAGGAATTTTAGCCAGCATTTCGCACCTAAAAATTAATAATCCAAAGGTGGCTATACTCAAAGGCAAGGGTGGTAGGCATTTGATTATCGACACACTGAGTGCAAATGGTATTGCAGTTAAAACATTTGATTTATATGAACGTATTCTGCTAAAAGAACCATACTATACAGCACACTTTGAGGCTGAGGACATTCACTGTATTATTGCCACAAGCACAGAAATCATTGATGCAGCCTATAATTATTTTGAGCATAATTGGCTAAGTAAATGTCAATGGATAGTCGTCAGTAAAAGACTAAAACAACATCTCAGCGCGTTAGGCGTAAAGAACATTTTTAGCAGTAATGGTGCTACCGACAGTCATCTCATTGCTGCCGCTAATCAAGTTAAAGGAACACAACATGAGTGACAAAGAGTCAAGCCCTTCTGACCAAACATCGGACAGCACAGAGAACGTTGTGGAAGATGCAGTTATTATTGAGTCTGAGTCAGCTTTCGAAGCAGAAGTCGCGCCTAAACAAATAAAAACAGGCGGTCTCTGGCTATTTAGCGTATTTAACTTTTTGTTAATTTTCGGTATTTGCTCCGCCGCGGCCTGGACTTGGTATCAGTGGCAGCAAAATCAGACAAACGATTCGGATGCAGGCGTCAAAATCGAAGCTGAATTGTCCAACATAGACTCCGCGATATCCAAAATAGAGGGAACTTTTGTAAAGTATGACGCTGAATTACTTCAAATAAATGCAAACTTGACCGAGCAAAATCAGGTTTTAAATAAAAACATGGATAGTTTGCTACAGCAACTACTGCAAAATGTAGATGCTAACGAGGCTTTAAAATCAAGAGTTGCAGACATGTCGGGTAGACGTCCAGCCGATTGGTTATTGGCAGAAGCTGACTATTTAGTGCGCATAGCCGGACGCAAATTGTGGCTAGAAAATGATGTAAGTACTGCCATGCTTATGTTGCAAGCTGCGGATTCGCGATTAGAAGATATTGGTGACCCGTCTTTATTTCCGGTGCGAAAACTCATAGCGGAAGATATTCAAGTACTACATCAAATAAATCCAGTATCGATTAACTCAGTCGCATTGGCACTATCTGGCATGATACCTCAAGTTAATAATTTACCTTTAAATGCGCTTAAAATTCCTGAAATTGAGAATAACAATGAACAGAATGAACTCAGCGAAAACATCAGTGACTGGCAATCTAACATTAGCAAAACATGGAATTCGCTAGTCGACGATTTTATTCAAATAGAGACTAGCGATAAGCCCATTCTTCCCTACCTTTCAACCAAACAGCGTTGGTTAATCACGGAGCAACTTAAGCTAGCATTGTCGCAAGCAAAAAGCGCAGCGTTGGATCAACAAAAAAGTTTATATTTGAATGCATTACAACAGGCTACCGCGCTTGTGGTTGAACACTTTCAACTAGACGATAACAACGTGAAGCAGTTTGCAGATGCCCTGCAGCAACTCCAAAATACTGATGTCGCTAAAGACTACCCACATCAATTGCAGTCAGCTGATGCAATGAAAGATATCATTGAACAGCGGGTGCAACGTGTTTTCAACAATAATACCGATACAGGTGCGTTATGAGAAAACTACTGCTTTACTTTTTCCTACTCATTCTGTTTTTTGGCGGTCTATTATTTGGACATGCTGCCATAGGTGAAAAAGGGCGTATATTCGTAGCAATGGGCGAGTGGCGCATCCAAATGACAGTTGTCAGTGCAGTTTTAAGCCTACTTATTAGTTTCATTGTTATGGTTATTTTGTGGTGGGCAATTAAGCGCATTTTTAGAGTGATTGCTGGCTCGCGCAATTGGTTTGGTATGTTGTCTAAAAGAAAACAAAGCAAAGCCCTATACAACGCCATTAATGCCTGTGCCATCGGTGATTATGAAGGTGCACAAAAGTACATCAATAAAACCTTTCCTGGCGAATTCGACGGTGCTAATTATATGTTGGCGGCGGACATTGATAGACGCATTAATAATGGCAACAATGTTGAGAACTTGTTGAATATCGCCGAAACTTTTCCTGAGTCAGAAGCTTCAGCAAAAATACAACAAGCAGCATGGTTAATACAACAACATCAATTTCAACAAGCTGAACTGATATTAGAGAGTATTGATACCAAAGCTCAACAACGAGCTGTTGTTGTTAGATTATGGTTGTCGGCGCTTGCAGCTCTGGGTAAATGGGCATTGGTAAAAGAAAAACTTAGTGCCCATAAAAAAGTATTGGGTGATGATTATGTGCAATGGGCACAACAAGTTGTGCAAGGTGAGTTTTCCGAAATAGCAAGTAAACAGGGTGCGAACGCGCTTAAAGAAAAATGGGCTTCGTTACCTCGCGCAGCCAAAAAAGATATTGCTAATCAAATTGTATATGTGCAATTACTTATTGATCAAGGTCTATCCAAAGACGCAGAACCTATTTTAGTTGAGCTTGCTAGGAAAACCAGAAATCCTGCGTTCCATAGTTTGTTTAAACAGCTCAAACATCCTTCACCCCATCAAGCAATGCGCCTAATAGAAAGTTGGATAAAGGTCGATATGAACAACGCACAGTTATATTCAGTGTTAGCGCATTTAGCTTATAACAGCGGCGATAACGAACTTGCTGAAAAAGCGGTCAGGAAGGCACTCGAACTAGCTAGTAACCCACAAGATGGACGTTTATTAGGTAGGTTACTAGAGCAACAAAACTCTTTTGAAAAGGCTAATAACGTCTATAAAGGCTTACTCACCTCGTAAGCCGTCTTTCTATGTTTTATCAAAGGTCAGATTTAAACGAATAAGCCTACTCTTTAATCAAGATAGACAGTGTCATATTAAAGCGCTCTTCTAACCCTCTAATTCTCGTAATTGAGCCTTCATCGAATACGTGCCCTTGTGGCAATATAAGAATATCGTTTTCGTTATACAGTGACTCGTCCAATATCATGCCCGATTTCAGCTGGTCGGAGCGCACTCCAATGTCATATTTATCTTCTGATGCTGATAATTGCTGGGTCCTCAGCACATTTACAATGCTGGCATCGTAATATTTTAGACTACAATAACTTAATAGCTTAGCAATCGAATCAGCAACACTGTAATCAATACCATCCATTTTTCCTTTGCGATAACGCATATAGTCTCTTGCAACAGAAAGTATTTTAGCACCTAGGGGAATATTACCTCCCTCAACACCATTTGGAAATCCGCGACCACTTAAATATTCGAATTGATGAGCAATGATGTCGGTTACATTGTGCAATTGCTGTGCTGGGCTTAAGATAAGTCGGGCCTTTGATGATTGAGCAAAATACGCATCTTGTTGCGCAGCGGTTAGCTTATTGAACGGAGTTGTTAGCACTTTTGAATATAGCCCGACCATACCAATTTCACAAATTAGACCGGCAAAACCAATATCTTCAATCTCCGTTTTATTTAAGTTCATTTTTTGTGCAATGTCGACAGCAATTTTACTAACCGATTTAGCAAAAGCGCCACTTACATTCGGATTCATACTTACCATATTGTAAACGACTTTTTTGATCGCTGAAGTACTGCTTTCAGATAGGAGTAACGCGTTCTTTAATTGCTTAGTGCGCTGTTCGACCTTTTCTTCTAGGGTATTATTCATCAAACTGAGTTGCTTATTTTGCTGGGCTGTTAATTTCAATAATCGCGTATTCTCAGATGCTAAGCTATACTGCATAATGCCATGCTCTACTGCATTAATAAGCTCTTGATTATCCCACGGCTTCTGCAAGAAACGATGTATTTTCCCATTATTGATGACGTCAAGGGTAGATTCTAAATCGGCGAATCCAGACAAAACAATTCGATATGTTTGCGGGAAGTTTTCAGCAACTTTCGCTAAGAATTCGGCCCCACTCATTCCCGGCATCTTCATGTCAGAAACAACCACATGAATAGTGGTGGTTTGCATAAATTCGAGCGCTTTTTGCGCACTATTAGCCAATATTAATTTGAACGGTTTACCATGAAAAATACGCTTCATGGTACTTAAAATACTTACTTCGTCATCAATTAACAGAACCTTAAAAATCGGACTAGTTGGTAAATCGCTTTTAATATCTGACATAATTGCTTTTACTCTCAACAGTTTGTGTAATCGGCAATATGAGTGTAAATGTAGTACCTTCACCCTCTCGACTGCGCACGTCAATAGACCCACCATGCTCTTGCATAATATCAAATGAAATTGATAGACCGAGTCCTGTTCCTTCCCCTTCTGCCTTAGTCGTAAAAAATGGATTAAAAATATTTTTGAGGGTTACCTCATCCATTCCGCATCCATTATCGATTATATGTATTTTAATATCACTACCTACAACTTCAGATTTAATCGCGACAATTCCATTTAACTCAACAGCCTGTCCAGCATTCATCACTAAGTTTGTTAACACTTGGTTGATTTTGCCAACATTTAATAGTGTTTGTGGTACATCTTTTAACTCTAAGATGAGCTGCGCATGTTGCTCTATCTTAGACTTTACCATTTTTGCGGTCGTCAAAATACATTGATTAATGTCAATCAGTTGCATACTATCGCTATCTGCTCGTGAAAATATTCTCATATTTTGTACTATCTCAATCACACGCTTTAAACCGCCCTCGGTATCCACTAGGAGTTCTTTTATGTCGTTGTTGATAAAATCAATGTCTTGGCTTTCCAGATAGCTCGTCAATTCATTAATCAGTGCTGCTTGGTGTTCATTGAAAATTGCAGTCTCACGATGCAAACCCGATAAGGCCTTTGCTCGACTACACACTTCAACATACACATCGATGTAATTTTTCAAACAGCTGACATTACCTTTAATAAAGCCAATAGGAGTATTAATTTCATGAGCTAGCCCCGCCGCTAATTGGCCAACGGACGCCATTTTTTCGGCCTGCATCAATTGTTGCTGTGCGGACTTTAGATCGTTATTAATTTGCTTTAATTCGTAGTTCTGCAGTTCAATTTGGTGGGTTCGTTTCTCTACTTTGGCTTCCAATGTCCGATTAAGGTTCTGTAACGCATTCTGAAATAATGTTGTGCGTCTTTGCTCTGCTTCTAAACTATCAATTAGAGAATTAAAGGCACTTATTACTTCTGCTAACTCAGCTTGTGAATCTTCAGGCACTCTGGCGACGTCGAATTGACCTGAGTCGAGGGCTTTTGAGATATTTTTGGCACTCTGACGCAGCACATTGAGTTGTTTGGTTAGATAGCCTCCTAAAAATAACGAAAAAAGCGCAACTAAGACCATTTCAAACAAAGCTATACCTGCCGTCAAACGAGTGATTGACGCAATAGAACTCTGCACCTGAGTAACACTTATGCCAATTTCAACCCGTCCATATAAGGTACCACTCTCAATAATTGGTGAAGTCGCATCAAAAACACCATCATCAACCTCAGATACATTACTATCAGCTTGGAAAGGACGAATAATGGCAACTGCGTCGCCTTTTTTCGCAAAGACTTTACCAGACTCATCAACAACACGAGCATAAACAACATCTGGGTTGTCAATTACTTCACTAACGATAGAGTCGAGAGAGGCGAGATCGTAAGACAAAACGCTATTTTTTGATGTCGTTGCAAAAAGTTTTGCTGCTGTTTCAGCCCGTTTACCGAGATTTTCATTAGCAATGTCAGCCATAAATTTAGTCACTGTAAAAACTAAGAGAAGAAGCAACACGCCTTGGATCAAAGCGGTACCTAATATCGTTTTAGCCTTCAATGATAAACGCATGAACTACTCTACTTAGTTGACTCGCATTGACGGGGCAATATGCTCCGTTACCCCTGTAATATTTAAATCCCTGATGCTATCCCAGTCATTAGCTTGTGCTCTAACAAAAGGGTTAAGATTTAAGTTACGCAACAACTGCATAAAAGTATGGTCTTTTTGCAAACGCTCGAGCGCACTCAAGAGTTTCTCGCGCGTCTGAGCAGACACCCTAGGATGCGATGCAATGGCATGCGGCGTAAACCCCTCACTTTTCCAAATTATACGTAGCTTATCTTGAACTTCTGCGGACGTGGTTTTTAGGGTACGCATAACGCCTCCACCGGCGCTGAAAAATCCCTTGGCGACATTTAAGTATACAGAATCGTGCGAATAAACGAATGTCGCTTTGGTGCGTATATTCATTTTGGCTAAATGTGCGAGAGGAACAATCGTGGCTGCAAACGCAGCCTGAGCCGGAAATGCCACATCAACCTTTTGGAGATCCTCTAGGTCATAAATGTCACTATTTTTACTAACGACAATGATGCCCTGCAATAGCTTATCTTTTTCCTTTGCCATGGCCAAGTAGCCTGACGCTTGATGATAAAGTACATAGTGATATGGATTCATGTACGCTATGTCATACTTACCTTGAAGTAGCCGTTTTTCAAACGTCGGAATATTTTTCGCTGTAATAAATTTTATTTTAATGCCGGATTCTTGTGACCAACGATCGAAAACTGGCCCCCACTTGGCAGCCAGTGTTTTAGCAGATTGCTGAGGAACAACCCCAAAGGTTAATTGCGATTTATCATTGTTTGCTAACAACGATGTCGTACAGCAGCAATACAAAATCAGGCTTAAAAGCCTTTTTTTCATGCATAGGTCTCTTGTTCTGTCTCGATTATAGAATCGAGCACCATCGCAAGTGCATAATTATCAAGTGGTTTTGCTAATTTAAACACTTTCGCATCGTGCTCCGTAGATAACCTGTGGTCGGTAAATTCATCAAAAATGATGATGTGCGGTTTATACTCTAATTTCGACTCAATTACTTTGGTCAGCGCAGGTATGTCTACGCGTGACGTCTGACTGTCAATCATAATTAGAGACGGTTTATGTTGAGCAATTTCAACACCCGACTCAATGCCGTGTTGGTATACTTGGGTCACGAAACCAGCATTTCTAGCGATGCGCTGTACGTTCTTGACCAGTTGTTTTTCAACTGAGACTATAAAACACGATTTCTCTTTTTCGACAATCAACTCAGACGGCACAGGAATTTGGTTATGCACCAAAAAATCAAGTAGGTCGCTGTGCTTTACCCTGTTGTTGCCCCTACCAGGCAACTTAAAAGCCTTTAATTTTTTTGCTTCTATCCAGCGGATTACTGTTCGTGGATTAACGTCACAAATTTTTGCAACATCACCACTTGAAAATGACTTCATATTATTTCGACTGCATCAAACTAATTATGCTGCGAGATTATCAGAAGCCTTTTAAAATTGCGATATTCAGCCCTATTGGCGGCTATACTTAACTATAAATTTATATACCTAGGATTATGCCATATCGCATTAATACGCCCGCGATTGTTATACTGATACATACCTACCCGCTCGATATACACGGACTGTGTTTAAGTCAAGCTGGATAGATAATAGAGTATCATTTTATGCTTTAAGCAGCCTGCGTTTTAATGCAAATACTGCCATCAACGCAATCAAAAGCGTTCCTAGAGAACCGCCTGAGCTACTCGAATTGTCAGCAGTTCCCTCGTTATCGTTATCGGTACCCGTGTCTAACAATGTATTGCGCGCCGGATTTAAGTTTGAGTTAGTAATCACTTCTGCATTGACAACAACGACATCGGTCATCAAAACTAGATTACTGTCTGTTGGTGCTGTGCCTGCAGTCTGATCAGCTGATGTATAGTTTCTCAATGGAATACTAGTAAAAGCGCCGCCGAAATTAAAGTTAGGTGTGCTTGTAATTGCGTCAACAATCTCCATGCCATTTCCTAAAACCTGCCCAAATACAGTAAAACCGCCATTTTGTACGTCAAGGTTAGCAGCATTGTTGTTTATATTTATAAACCACTGCGACGTTGCACTATTTATATTTCCGCCCACTTTTGCCATAGCAATGGTGCCGCGAACGTTTGAAAATACCGGTTCGTTGATAACCGCAGCACTCGTTTGAATCGGCGTTGGAGGAAAAACATTGTTGTAAGTAAAACCACCGGCTTGCATTACGAAGCTAGCCTCGGTTCTGTGTACAACATTATTCGCATAAGAACCTGAATTCACGTAACTCAAAAAGTTCTCAACCGTTTCAGGTGTGGCTTCATCAAATAGATTAACTTCGAAGTTACCTAGTGCCGTGCGCACTTCTACCACTGTTGCTTGAGCTGCAACAGGAACAACCATTGCGAGTGAAAATAAGATAGCAGAAAAGTGCTTTGATTTAGTTAATGTCATGATAGTTTTCTTATTATTTTGTTTTAAATTAAAATTACGTTTAATACCGATTGACCTGAATTAGTCAGTGGTAAAAATCAAGGGGCTTTTTTCTTATACCTTTACTGCAATTAGGTTAATCGAAATAGGGCAGTAAAACCAGTGAATGCGATAGCAAAGTTCTTAAATTATTAAATTATTAATCTCAACGCCTTCATTTCTTGGTTAAAACATGAATTCGTTGCAAATTACTTACTTTACCGCCTGTACTTTTATTGAAACAGTCGCACTCCTGGCAAGGTCATCAATCACTTGAATGTCGTAATTACCCGGCTTTGCTGACCATATCAAGGGTTTACTACCCAACATGTCCGATAAATCGGTACTGCCTATAAATTGACGACCTGCAAACCAATACAAATAATTGGCTGTTGCGTCAGCACTGGCTTTTAGTGGTATTAGTGCCTTGGTTTGCAAACTGGTTTCAACAACATAGTTAACCAGGGATTGTGGCGAGCTAATTTGTGGCTGACTCGCTTGGCCCGCTATAGCACCCAAAGCACAGTTGGGCATAAATCGTGGTGGCTTTTCGATATGTACTCCAGCTTCTGCGAAGAGCGATTGAAATTCAGTAGGCCAAAAGGCGAATGTCTTTTGTGTTGCCAGTAATGAATTTTTATCGCAGCGCCTCAGACCCGTTGTATTATCTACCCAAATCTTACGATAAATATTGGCACTTTTTATTGGTGACACACCCGGAATAAATAAGGTTTCACCCTTATCAGGGCACTGTGACTCATATAAATCACCTGTTGTTTTGCAGATATCTACCCATTTAAGATTCAATAGTGGCGAGAGCTTGGAGTTAATTGGGGCTGCCTGATTTTGATTAATAACACTCAATAAATTAAACAACAAAGGGCCAGCTGCGGTTCTGCCAATAAACGCGTTATTGCCTTCCCCATCAAAGTTACCGACCCAAACGGCTAACACATAGTCACCCGATATTCCTACGGCCCATGCGTCTCTGAAAGCCCAAGATGTGCCTGTTTTCCACGCCACATTGTCCTCATTGCGGCGCTCAGGGGAACGATGAAACGTACTCAAGGAATGTGGCTTTGGGTTTTTTGTTAACATGTCCGATATTAAAAACGCCGCTTCTGCACTCACTAGTTGCTTCTTATTTTCGGTATTATCAGATGTCTTTTTACCACTTACCCAGTAAGCACTTACTGCGCTTTTGTACCAACCTGAATTTGGTAGCATTGCATAAAGTTCAGTTAATTCCAGCATAGTAAGTTCGGCACCACCTAACGCGAGAGCAAGACCATAAAAATCACGTTCCCGCAACTGCGTAATACCTGTGTTTTGCAGAAAATCATAAAGAGTAAGCCCCTGCCCACTATTTTGTTTACTGTTAACTGAAGCGTGTTGCTCAATCAACTGAGATTGTAATTCAACAGCAGGGACATTGCGGCTATTAATCAACGCATCTTGAGCAGAGATTGGACCTACAAACCCTTTACCAAAGTTCTCTGGCGTAAAACCAGCGTACTTTTTTGGTAAGTCTTTTAACATTGTCATTGGATGGATCAGCCCTGCATCGATAGCTAATGCATAAACGAAGGGTTTTAACGTTGAGCCCGGCGAGCGTTTCGCCGTTGTCCCGTTAACCTGACCCTGTATGCTCACATTATTAAAATCAGCTGAACCAATCATGGCTTCTATGTGCATCGTTTTACTGTTTAATAGCAATGCACTCGCATTGTTAAAACCACGGCTTTGGTTTTGTGTAATGTAACCTTGCAACACTGCTTCAAGCCTTTGCTGTAAGTAAAGGTCAATCGTACCTTTGATTTGTTGACCTCTCGCAGGGGTGTTGGTTGAGTTCGTGGCAAAATTTGGGGGTTGTTGAGAAAGTACATATTGTACAAAGTGTGGCGCATTATAAGGTAAGTCATTGGCTTTGCGCACAAACAAGGGCAAGTTAGCCGCGCTTAGTATTTGCTGATCTTGCGGGTATTGCGCTAACCAACGTTCAATTAAGCGCTGCTTGGCTAGTCTAACAGCGATAATACCTTGAGGTTTGGAAGGGTTACGCGAAGTCGGACTTTGCGGTATAACCGCTAATGTAAGGGCTTCAGCAAGGCTCAATGCAGATGCCGGCTTATCGAAATAGATCAAACTAGCCGCGCCAATACCTTCAATATTTCCACCGTAGGGTGCTAAGTTTAAATAAGCCTCTAGGAGTTCTTGTTTTGAGTAATGCCGAGACAACTGCAGCGCTCTAAATATCTGCTGCATTTTACCAATAAGCTTATTCGAAGGGATATTCCAGTGTAATTTGGCCACTTGCATAACGATAGTGGACGCGCCAATACGCCGCTCTTGCAGTACATAGGTTTGCCAAAAAGCGCGTAACAATGCAAGGTAGTCCACGCCTGAGTGATGATAGTAGTTTTGGTCCTCATAAAGTATTGTTGCACGTTGCAAATGCTCAGCAATATCATCGATAGAGGTATATAAGCGATATCTGTCATCCTGTGCTAAGGCAATGCGCAATAGTTGATCATTACGGTCAAAAATTGCGGTTGAATAGCTTTGGTAATTCACGAGGTCTGGCTTAGGTAATAACAAGTATAGTAATGCACTTGTGAATAAAGCGAAAAAAATCACCACAAACACTTTAAAACGCCAGGCTAAACGCTTATAGAAACGTTTGGTTGCAGTGCGCATAGCAGCAAACATCATTTTATCGCCGTAACTTCTACTGTTGAGGCTGCTGAGTATCCGGTTAATGACCGATCATACATAGCTTCAGCAAAGCTTGAGGGGACATTGAATTTGCCCGCTGCGGTGACTTTTACTTTATATGTAATTTCACTAACTCGGTTCGTAATATCAGCATAAAATACGATACGGTCCTCTCGAATATCGATGTAATTGGACCGTCCCATACCCGCACTGCGATTAACCGATTCGCGTATAACCTCAAAACCGCCCGGCAGTAGATCAACAATCGCTACATTTTCAATATTTTCAAGCTGCGTAGAGCGTACGCGTAACCTAACTGTTATTTCATCGCCTGGTTTGATATTTTCCGCAATTTCAGCTTTTTTATTAATGAATGTTCGTTGCACCTCTATGCCATTAGTTTTGGCTTCACTAGGCAATGCCATGGGGTAACCCGCCTGCACATTCACATAATAAAGCCCACCAACCTTAGCCAACGCTGCACGTGCAATATTCGCTTCTACGCGCTCGGTACCAATCGGATAACTAGCGGTCGCAAAAGGTTGATAATCAACATCAAGAGCTGTTTGTTCTTGCAGGGTTGATGCAATAAAAGTAATTTGTTTGTCGATTTTTTCTAGTTCATCAATGGCAGAATTAGCATCCGCTTTATTATAAGCACCATGATAGGCGCCTAAAGCCAATATACTGTAAGCCGCCGAAATTGTATTGTATTCTCCTTTGTAGATAGCTTGCGTAATGTTAAGTATGGCTTGACCCGAAATCGCGGTAAGTTGCTCTGGGAAATGTTTAGCCACAAGGAATAAATATTGGGCATCTAAATTTAAGCGCGGAGCCAAACCGGCAAAAGCCTGTTCCACTAACAAGTCCTGATCATTTAAATCATACTCGCTAATGAGTTGCCTTGCCTCTTGGTCCTGCTGCATTAGCGCATAACTAGCTGCAACATAAGCACTCAATATATCTTTGCGCCAAGCAGCTTTATGTTGCTTATTCAGCGTGCTAAGTAAATCAATCAGTAAATTTGATGTCACCACGCCGCTGCGAGTCAGTAAATAAACTCCCTGTGCACGTTTTCTTAAGCTCAGCATACTCGACTCAGTTGACCGATTGCGGGTACTCGATTGAACATACGCAGCAGCTACATCGCCCAAATAACGAATGCCACTCTCAAGCATGTCCTGAGGTACTGCGTATCCCAATGCTTTTGCCTCAATTAAAAAGTGCATCACATATAAGGTTACGTCAATATCGTTATTTTGCGAACTCGGCCAATATGAAAAACCACCAGCATAGCTTTGGCGTTGACGCAGCTTACTAATAACTTCCGTAAAATGGGCGGCTACCGTTTCATTGTTAGGCGCGTATTTAGATAAGTTAGACAAGCCCACTAATGGGAATACCTGGCTGACTATTTGCTCGGTACAACCATGCGGGTATTGGTCTAAATAGTCACTCAACCCGTCAGCGATAACTAGCGGACTAGCCGAGGCTTTTAACAACTGGCTTGACTGTGGAGCAAACAATTTGAGCGGTGTATCAATGGATATTTTACCGTTAACCGCTGCACCCGTTGTCATATTCACTGTAAATGGCATAGCTGGACGAACGCTTAACGTTGCCGTTCTTGTCGAACGCCAAATTTTACCTGATGCATCGATTGTTTTCACATCAAAATTTATTTTAGCACCACCGAGTAAATCGTTAGCTTTAACTCTAAAGCGGACAGACTCTTCTTGGTTTTCACTCAGCTGCATTTGCGCTTCATTACTACCAACAATACTAATATGTTGGCTAGTACTTACCTGTATATTTACCTCCGCCTTGTCCTCAGCGTTCTTGATAACATTGGCAACACTCAGCGTAATATCAAACTCATCGCCAGGCGCAGCATGATTGAGTACGTTGGGTGATAATACAAAAGGCCCCCTGACAATTGTATTTTGTTGCGCGCGCCCCATGGTGTTTTCACCTACAGCAACCGCCATGACTCTCAAGCCACCCGCAAAATCATTTGGCACATCGAAAGTGTAGGTATTGAGACCTTTGTTTGCTGTTACTACTCCTGACCAAAAAACGGCAGGGTCTTGCACTTTGCGTTCAAATGGGTTTTGTGAGCGTCGCATTTTACTCCCGGAAACCATCACTTCATCAAGCATCATGAAGGCTTCCATATCCCCCCCGGCGGCGGCGCGCATTTGGCTTAACGCAAAATCAGGCAAAATTAAATCTAATATTTGCATAGTGCGCACACTTAACGCACGTTTCTTTAAGAAGTGCGCCAGCGGGTCTGGAGTACGATAATTAGCAACTTGTAAAATACCTAAATCGACCGCGAACACCGCGACTTTAGCATCTTCTGATACATCGAGATTAATCGCCATTGGCTGACCCGGCAGCACAATATCGTCAATGTTAAGGCTCAGATCTAACACTCGTTTTGAACGATCAATAGAAAATGAGACTACCGCATAACTTAATGGGCTGGTAAATATTTCTTTTGAAGCAATATCGCGAACAAACGCAATATTCACATAAGCATTACCCTCTATACCTTGTGGAATAGTAATACGTTGGATACTGCTCTTGGTATCGCTCGTAAACCACTTAAATGTATGTAGTTTATTACTCTCTATACTTATTAATCCGCTGCCTGCATAGGGTGCTTGAATACTCAACTCAATACTGTCACCTGCTTGATAATCAGCTTTATCAAGCGTCACTTTTAACTCTGCGTTTTTGTCGAGCTGACCGCTGTCGTTGGTCGCCCCTACTACCGTATATTCAACACTAAAAAGAACTTCACCATTTGCACTCAACATATCGATAACAAAAGTGCCTGCTTCGCCCGTATCTAGCACAAGCTCCTCAAAACCCTCAGGCAATGCATAGTCAACTTCCTCAACCACGTCATTGTTTTGAATGCTTTCGTACTCATAGCGACCATTGTACTGCTTCACAAGCGTTGAAATGCTCTGCACTTTGCTTATACGCTTGATTAGTTTATCCATCCCCACTGGCAACAATTCATTATTGATGGCAATTAACTCTATACTTCTTGAGCTGTCCAAATTCACAAAACTCAGCTTGCCATCCGCTTTATAGCCAATAAGGTAAGACGATGGTGAATATAAAAAGGGTGTCGAGGTGCCAACCGAGCGACCACCCGAGGCTTCAAATCCTTTGGTTTCCAATGTTACGTTGTAAGTCCCTTTGCTGAATCGACTCAAATCAACAGAAACAACCGCTCGTCCATCTGCGTTGGTTTGTTGATCCTCTAAGCTTTCGTCAAATCGAGATAGACCGTCAGTGCTGTCATCTTTCAGTTGGGGCGCGTAGAACGTTACGTTTTTATATTCTTCGAATGCGAATTGAACTGGCAACAAGACCAGCTCAGAAGTCACTTTGCGTGCTTGTGCAGGGACCCCAAAAAGATTACTTAACGTAATTTCATTGGTCAGTTTTGGTGATGTCGCCCACCCCTTACTTGGCAAGCCCGTTACTTGGCTGGTGATCGCCATTGTGTCCGCTTGAAACTCCTCAACATCAAAGTTTACCGAGCCGACTTGACGGTCTCTTGCGCCAGCCGTGTTTTCTTGCTCTCTCACTAAATGCAAACTTGCACTGTAGAGTCCTGTTTTAAAACGTTTTTCGGTAGAAAACGCGATATCCATGAATCCAAATTTTGCAAGCTTCATTTTTTCAACATAAACTTCATTGTACTGAGCATCTCGGACCACTAGTTCAAGTGGAACACCTGCTAAATTTTGCAAGTTTTTGCCCTTAACAATCATACCGATATTAACCGTTTCTCCTGGACGATAAATGCCTCGATCAGTAAACAAATAAGCATTCACGCGCTCGTTGTCAGAGAGGGAACTGTATTGACCTCCCACATCAAAACGTGAGTAATTGACTTGTCGTGTGTAGCGGTTAAAAGGAATGAATGACACATCACCTTTTTGTTTTACGACATAAACGACGGGCTGCTGTTCTCGTTTATAACCACTAGCCGCAGGAAAGGTAACATGCCCAGCACTATCGGTTTTTTTACTAAATAGCTTGGTCCCGTTTTTAGCAATCAATTCAACACGTGCACCTGCAACTGGGGCACCTGACTTGATTGATTGTACAAATATATCTTGGCTTTCATCTTGGCTAGTTTTAACAATAACGCCAAGGTCAGTTACCAGCACAAGTAGTTTGTCGCTGACCCCGTAAATTTCGCGTTCCCGATTTTTATCCCACGCTTTAATTTCAACGAAAAAGAGACCGAGCCCACCTTTTGAGTTCGCAACCAAAGCGTTCAAATCAACGGACGCATAGTTTGCCGTTTTTAAGTCGCCGCGATCTGGATTCATACTGATAAATTGAGTAGTAAATTGAGCTAGATTTGTTTCGTCAAAGCTCCAATTGTAAAAGCGAGGGTTGCTAATATCACCCTGTGTTTGTGAGACTAAATGATAAAGCTCGTCGTCAATAACTTTGCCTATGCTCACTTTTACGTCGCTGATACCTCGAGTTGAAAACGCGAGTCGTTGGTCTTTGCTGTGGGTTAATACCGAGCCCTCACCCGCAATAATAATTTCTTGAGGATATTCTGGCGCAACTAAAATACGATCAAAATAAGTACGTTGAATAAAACCATTAACCGAAGTTAACCCTGGCTCCAATTTCAAATATAGCTGACGCCCTACTTGCACATCTACTTTAAGTTGATAATGTTTAGCATCATCAAACGCATTGAGCATTAATACATAATCGATCTTTTGAGCACTATCCAATACTTGGCTAGTCACTTCTCGCGGTCCTTGCCAATAGCTCTTGCCGTTTTTCTCTGACTGATTTGGTAAGCGATAAAGTGTCAATTTATTGATCAATTCCTTGCGTGAAATTGCGTCAGTAAAACCAAGTAACACGAATTGTTCAGGCTCATTATCTAGGTTGCGCAGAATGTCTACATCTGACTTTTCTACCTTTAAATAGCTATATAGGTCAGGAACCATAACTTTGCTTGTATAAGCTGACGATGTTGCTTCACCGCCGTAAATACTTTTAATACCTTGGTCAAACTTAATTTCGACAATGCGAGGCTGATCAGGCAACGTCCCAACATCGAATGTTGCCGTCGCATAACGCAGGTTATCGCTTAAACTCAGCTTGTATAATTGTGCGTTACCTAATTTATTACCCTTAACCTGATATGCCATTGATAAGGCTTGCTCAACACTTTGTTTGTCAACTGGGTAATTAAATAGTATCTCGACGTAAACTTGCTTAAGCTTGTCTTCAACACTTAATTCAAATTCACTCGTCTCAATTTTGCCCTGCAGTGGCTGCGTAATGAAATCGAATTGATCATCGGTAAATTTGGCGTCCGTATCAAATACTTCTGGTGCGAAACTAACTTCATAGTGCTGCCCTGGAGGCCAAGGAGTTTCGGGCATAAAAATCAGTGTTCTGTCGTTTTCCCATCGCCATTGCCCAGCTTTACTTGGACTAAGCTTGATACCGGTCTCTACTTCAGCACCAACTAAATTGATAGGAGCCACCGAAGGGAATTTAGTGACTATAATGGGTGGTAAAATTGGCATACTTCTTAGCAGTTCGGACTGCATTTCAGAAGGTACTTCAGGCGAATATCCATCGGATGTGTAAGCAAATTCTATACGAAGTATATGTTGACGAATATCACTATTAACGTTGTCGCCTTGCTCATCTATTGAGTGGAGCCCATCTGACACCGCTGGTATCGTAATGACAGCATCAACTAATATAGGCTCAGGCAAACTTTGGTAATAATCGTAAGCTTTGTAATTACCTGCACATACGCCAATAATGAATACAATAAGGAAAACCAATTTGGTTGGACTTTGCTGTCGCAAATTATCTAAATAAACCAACCATCGGGGCATCGACCAGTCGATTTTTCCAAATAGCATTACTAGGACTTTACCCACAACAACGAAAGGAAAACGCAGTATTTTAAACATTAATTGCATGAGCTTCATCCTAGAATGCCACGTTTCTAAGACCTAAAAAAAAGGTCGTCGTTCAATTTGTGTGTGTGTTCAATTCACTATTTTCTAAAAACTGTGTTTTACGCTGAAAATATAACTGGAACAAGAGTATTACTGAGACTAAAATCGGTATAAATGCAGCATTCGTATATGCACCCAAATCTACATTAAATAATAATATGCCTGCAACTAACAACTTTAACCATTCAAGCCAAATTGCGATTAGTTTATTCTCCATTATCCAAGCCAAATTAATACTCGAAGCAATTACAAAAAAGGCAATACAAAGCTGAAAACTCACATCCAACTCACTTGCATTGACCAGTAAGAAAAGAGCAAGTAATGAAACAATTATGTATTGCAGCACAGAATAGATTTTGGTTATGAGCGAAATGTCGGTTTGATATGCTGAAAACTGACTGAGATCTACGCGCGCTAAAGGGAATTTATGGCTAACGTCGTCTGGACGCCACCCTGTTCGACCGAACCAAACCTTGAACTTATCAGACCATTTATTGGTGTGAAAACTGTCTTGTATCAGTTGTTTATAAACGTGAATATTTGCGTAAAACGGATTCCAGCTCTTTAATGCCTTACGTACACCATATATCGGCTTTTCATTATCCAGCTCACCTTGGTATGAACCAAATAAGCGGTCCCAGACAATGAATACACCACCATAATTGCGGTCAAGGTATATCTGGTTTTGCGCATGGTGAACTCGGTGATTTGAAGGTGTCACCATAAACCACTCAATGAACCCTAACTTACCCACATGGCGAGTATGAACCCAAAATTGATAAAC
>JAWUVZ010000008.1:0-9631 GCA_034112105.1 Glaciecola sp.
GTCAAACATTGGCAGATATTCAGTATCAAGATCCAATTGAAAAGAATGGAGAAAAAGCTCTTTCCCCCTATGAACAGGCACAGTTAAAAGCTCAGCAATATATACAATCGTTGGATTAACATCAGGATGTTCTTCTAGAATATTCCCATGTCACCAAGGTTTATGGGGTGTTGAAAGTTTACAGTATAAAATATATACTACATGGGAATATGGCTCTTTAGTGTGAAGTATGGTACTTAAAAACAGACCAGTTAAACGATTGTTGAGGGAGCAACCCAAAGGTGAAGGTAAGGCCGAGGTTGCCACCAAAAAACAGTTTAAAAACATATTATGGCAAGCCTCTAGAGGCTTGCTTGGTAAAAGAAATGTTGCGATTGTCTGGATGCTTTTTGGATCTGGATTACGAATTAATGAAGTAGCAAAACTCACCATACAAGACCTGTTGCGGGACAGTGGTGAGTTACGCACGACATTTATAATTAAAGGCTCATACACGAAGACTGGCAAGCCTAGAGCAGCTTACATTTTGGTTAGAAAACACCGTGAAGCTATTGAAGCTTGGATAAATGAACTGATTGAAGAAAAAGTGTGTGTAAATGACGAGCAATCATTCCGCACATTAAGAAAAGATTGGCCTATATTCGCAATTACCAAGAAAGGTAGGTACTGGCGTAAAATGGCGTTTAGGGATAAAAAGTATAAAGATGCCGAAGGAAATACGCGAACAACCAAAGTTTGTGGTTCGATGCAGAACTTTATTAGCGAATTGTTTAAAAGCTCCGGTTTATATAGTGGTAGCAGCCACTCAGGACGCAGAACGCTTGCTACTTGGCTAGATAGTAAAGATGTCGAATTGGAAATAATACAGAGAATTCTTGGGCACGAAGACCCTAGTATGACTTTAGAGTACATCGACCCAAATTTTGACCGAATACAAAAAGCGTTTGATGAAACGCTGAAAAACATTGATTAACAAGGAATAGAGATTTGACTGAAACTACACAAGCCAATACGTTTTCGCTTTTTGACAAAGGCGTCTTTATTTATTTACTCAAAGGTTCTTTAGCAGGGCTTTTTCTTGGCGCAACTACATATAGTGCTCATTTGTTTACTGAAATAGGCAACGAAAGTAAAGCAGTGGGCATACAATCTCAGGCTAGCGTAAAAGTCGGCTATTATAAGGAGTTAAAAGAGCTCGCTGAAGATAACGAGAACCTAGAGGTGTTAAAAACTTTTAATGATAAATATAAGCTTGCATACGAGCTTGTGATTAATGAAGAAGAGATAGCTAAAAATGCTGTATCACAAGCCAGCAAAAATATGGCCCTAGTTACAAGTATTATTAATCTAATATTTATTGTGTCAGGTGCGATTTTTGTAATAAGCGGTGGATTTTTGATAATAAAAAGTAGTGAATTAAACAGAGACTTGCTTGAGTTTACTCTCAGAAATACCCAGATAGATTTAGTTAGAGATTCGCTAAATAAGGAAGTAAAAGCAGTTACAAACAACAAAAAGGTATGCAACAAAACTATATTACGTCATAAAGCATTGCTTAATAAATTACCAAAAGGGAATTAAATGAATAGAATAATTACTTACATTGCCATTGTAGCTGCGTGTTACGCGCCCTCTGTACTGGCCTTGGATTCAGAAGAACTCATCACCACCAATGGCGCTCGCATAATGATCGGCGATGAGGAGCCTGTATCAATATTGCTTGAAAATAAACAGTGCATGTTTCTTGCTGAAGCAACGTCAAGCACCGTTAAAAAAGTGAATTTAAACCTAGTATCGGTGACGTGTGGTTTGGTCACAAAAGATGTCCTTCCAGACGACAATGTTAAGGTCATCGAAGTAACCAAAGTGGATGTGTTGAAAAGTGGACTAGTAGTTGGCGTGATCAATGAACTACGTCCGGGCACAGTGATTCATGCCTCTGAATGGCTAACCTATCAATTCGCCTCGGCTGAATAATAGAGGAATGAAAATAGTGAGCAAACGCAGAAAGGTAGATGACATTGTACAATTACATGATGAAGATGATGGTTTCTATCTAGGTCGCATTGATAGTCTTGGTGCGTCACGTGGTGACGAATGCCCACAGCGTTTCTTAGACGACACTCATGATCAAAGTTGCATGGAGTGGCCTAACGTTGAAATTTTAAATGATGATAAAACACCTACTGGTGAATATGTATATCACGTATCAGAATGCGATATGCAAGACACTAATGCGACCGAGGATTAAACGACCATGAATAAATACCCTCATCTACTTATGTCGGCTGACATGTTCTTACACGCTGTATTAATCATTGCAATTGCATACTTAATTAACTTGACTGTTGTTGGTTGGTTAGGTTCTTTGATTCTTTTTTGTAGCGTTTTCGCTGGTATAGGGTTGGCATATTATTCGGGTGAGAATGAAAATGTAGGACTGCGGGTTTTTCGAAGATTTTGAAACGTTATTGCCGTGGAACTATAAGCGCAGTATTACGACTGTTTGATACGTGGGTTGATTAGCCGCTTACGAAACAATTAATGTTACTACTACTGTCAGGTTTCACACTTGACTGTCGGTCACAAGCTAAGAAGTCTGCGAAGTAAGTATTTTATTGTCAATCTACATGATAGAAACATACAGAAATAATTTAGATCGATAATGGCACTTATATTGACGATGCTAAATGTGTTGGTGAGGAATAAATCCTTATTTAGAAGTATCACCAGAATTCGTATGCAATCAACACGAAATCTTAACAAAGGAAAGAATCATCGTGAGTAAGCGTATTCTTCATTTGCCAGTAGCAGTTTTTGCTATCCGAGTTAACTGAGGAATGAACCTAAAAAAAGCTATTCAATTAAAGGATGAATGGCTTATCTTTAACCTAGCACTGTATCGTGTTACCATACACAATACTAAGTGTTTGAGAGAACCATTTTGATTGTTACCTTTAAATCAAATGTATTAAAAGAATTATGGACTTCGGGTGATGTAACATTATTGCCATCAACCTATGTTTATGACGTTATTGAAATATTAGACCTATTAGATGCATCGGAAACCATCACTGATTTAGAGTTGTTAGGTGGATTTAAAATAGATGAATATCAGCCCTCTAATTGGGCTGTGACAGTAACGGTAAATAGTGTGGAGCCCATTGGCAGCGTAACTTGTTACTACAAGCAAAGTAAGGCTTACGATGTGGACTTAAATGAATACGATTAGGAGTAGATAATGACATTAGTTAGAAGCAATAAACTACCAGCTACACACCCAGGTCTGGTATTTAAAAAGCGAATATTAGAAGCGCATAATCTCTCTATCAGCGATGCGGCTAAAAAGATGCATATTAATAGGCCGCACCTGAATAATTTTTCAACTGGTAAAGTTGGCGTGACTGTTCCTTTGGCAATGAAACTTGAAGTGGCCACCGGAATTACTGCAGGGTTTTGGCTGAATTTACAGAAGACTTATGATCTGTTTATTAATCGCAATTTAGTCATAGATTGTGAGCCATTATTCAACCTAAAAACAGCATAGGAATCAACCATGTCAGAAGGCTTGCTGAAAGTGTCTACAAAAAAGAAGGATGCATCACTAGCACAAGGCGCTGAGCTGGTTGGGTTTATCGTAAAGAGAAATGATAGTTATCAAGTCATCGCTGACGGACGAGCTAGAAATATTAGCAAAGCTGAATTTCGCGCTTTGATGCAATATCCAGACTAACTAAGGAATGAAAACGTATGAGTTATTCAGGGAAAATTAGTCAGGTTATATTACTGTTTATTGTTATTTACGCACTCGACTATTTAGTTTTTGAAATGCCTTTTTGGTTGTACATTGTAGTAGCTACTTTAGCCGTTGCCACACTAGACTTTTTACAATCTGAACATGATATTAAATTGTTTAAAAAACAGATTCAACACTTAAAATAACGATGAAACGACATTGTTAATGATCACTTTAGTTCTGTCATTGTTATTAACGATCCCATTTATGAAGTTATTAGGCCGACTCATACAAATAGAAAAAGACTTCAGATCTAAATAATTTAATAACAGTGTGGTTGCGGTATAACGTTACTGTGAAACCTGGCAATAGTATTCCACACGAATAATTATCTATCTCTGGCGCTAGTCGTAATGGGTTTTGTATTTAGTGCCTTCCTATTTGTGTTTGGACGCTACAATGTCAAACATTCCCGCCGCGTCGAAATCGTTGAGGCGTTTCTGAGGTCATGGGCAGACAATACGCACTCTAATAATACTGTGGTGGTGTGAGTTCAATTGGTTAATGCAGCGTTATTGAATTGCTCCAACACGCTCAACGTTGATTGATTTTTGATACCATGAATTTTCTGGATTGCCTTCGATGCTTAAAGCAATGGCAAGCGGCTTACCAATCAAAGTAGATTTCTCAACGAACCCGAAAAAACGACTATCTCTACTATTATCACGGTTATCCCCCATCATAAAGTAGTGGTCGACTGGCACCACAAAACGTTCAACTTCAGTGTTTCTTTGGCTGAAATAATCAAGGGAGTTATCGACTTTAGATGGTGTTCGAGCAATCACGTATTCAACGCCATTTAATGTCTCATCAAAAAGTAACATCTCACTGCCATCACTATCAATCATGGTGTCTTTCCTAGCAGTCTGCTCAACACGAATTATTGCAGGGCAGGGCTCTGCTTTAAGGCAAGCCGGGATAATAGAAAGCATTTTATTCTGGTACATTACGACATCCCCAGGTAACCCAATAACGCGCTTAATGTAGTCGATACTAGGATGTTCAGGGTTTCTAAACACAGCCACATCACCTCTTTGCGGGGTGTTTGTCTCAAGTAAGACTCGTTGAAAAATAGGCTCGCGCACGCCATATGCAAACTTACTTACGACGATTTGGTCTCCAATCTGTAATTTAGGTGACATTGAGCTTGATGGAATACTAAAAGGCTCAACGATACAAGCCCGCACGATAAGGATAAGCAACAACCAAGGCGCTAAGCTTCTGGCCCAATTTACCCATGCAGGGCGGCTTCCAAGTTTGCTAATTAATGAATCATCAGCCCCGGACGCTTGTGCAACGCGAATTCTTTCATTCCTAACATCAGCTAAAAATAGGCTATCAACAATGATGATTATGAGTGCTGGAAACACCAGCATAACAATAAAGAAACTATATAGACTGGCCATGATGGTTTGACTCGTTTAGGTAATTAATAATATCAATGTCCAATTGTGTGATCTTTCTTTTTAGTTTTCCGACATTGTTCATGTAGCGCTGTGCGGCATCAGATACCAACCGAATATTTTGATTAGTAATGGGCTTAATTAAGTCTTCATCGTAAGGTCTTGCAAATTCCTCATTATCAATTTGTAGGCTCACTTTATGTAGATGTAAAAACACGGTTTGTATTTGAAGCTCAGCAAATAGCGCTAGGCCAAAATATATTAATAAGGCGAAGGCGAGTTCCATCCAAGATGCTTGAGTGGCGATATATAATATCGGAATGCCGATTAAGAGGTATGCAATGATTTTATAATTTCGGAGTTTGGTTCGCCATACAGTCGATGCAGATTGCAATCTTGAGAGTGCTTCCTGATCCAGTGGATGCTTACTTATGCCATCCGTTGAAGTGCCAAATATGAACATAATTTCATTTCCTTTAAAGACAGGCGACCTGAATGGGTAAGTTGATTTTGATAGAAGGGGTATTCGGGTTGCGACCTGTAAATTGTTTGAAAACGCCTGCTTTTGCCAGCCCTAGTTTGATAGCTGTGTATTTAACATCTATTGGATTACGCATGAGTTTTTGACATAGTTTCTTCAACGGTGTCTTACCAATTTCACGTACAAGCATCGCTTCTTCTTGAAGCTCCCAAGGCTGTGTAGCGCCTTCATTTTTTAAATTGAATTCAACAAACTTTTTATTCACTGATTGTGTCGAGCGATTTAATACAATCGCTAAATGCTTCCGATTGATGTTTGGATTTTGGATCAACACATCCACTTCGTCACTGCGCCATCCATCCTGCCTGTGAGATAAAAGCAAGTGATCATGTTCGCTGTATTTAACGACCCCAAGCTGAAATGCCCGTTGAGTGACTATATGAAGAGGACGTCCTAATTTAAGACATAGACGTTTTAATTCTATGTTTGCATCAGTACAAGAAAGTGCTGCAGCAAGAGACTGACGTATTGTATTGTCATCTGTTTCGCTGAAGTT
Organism: Glaciecola sp.; assembly: GCA_034112105.1. Taxonomy (GTDB): domain Bacteria; phylum Pseudomonadota; class Gammaproteobacteria; order Enterobacterales; family Alteromonadaceae; genus Glaciecola. The sequence continues at coordinate 6,237 of JAWUVZ010000008.1, forward strand.
TTTGAAGGTTATTGACATATATATTTCCTCTTATCGTTAGCTAGATAATAAAAGAAATAAATCCAAAGCTAGAAATCAGAGGGGGCTATTTTGCCGTCCCTAACAAAATAATTGCCCTGAAGGATTGGTTTAATATTTGTGTCGAAACTTACGGTACTTACATTTTAATATTCTTTGTTACAGCTAACAAAAAATATTAAAACGCATTTATTCTGATTTATGACGTAATTATCGTTACCTGTAACAATATAATTTTAAAATTCTTTCTGTAGTAAGTTACGCGCCAATAAACTGTTACAGGTAACATAATTGCATTTTATTGAGTCCTATTGTGATTGATAATTATAGTTATCTATCACAATAGCAATTGACAATAGAAATGTGTATATTCATACAGTAAAAATTCAAAGCGGAGATTTTCCTTACAAATGAATCAAGTCGTCGGTCCAAGAGAGCATTTAACAGTACTCGATGCATTTAGTGGCAAAGAGCACAAAGAGGCTGTAAATCAATACTACGAAGAAATATTTGTTCGCTTGCCTCAAAATACACAACGAGCGTATAAATCAGATATTAAGGACTATCAGAATTACTGTGTTAAGAATGGCCTGCAATCTTTTAGTACAGACGCTAAATTAACAGAGCAAAGTATCAAATTGTATTTTCTGGATCTGAGTGCATCGCCTAACATTTCACATGCTACTGTGCGAAGACGAAAAGCCGCCATCAGCGCTTTCCTTGGTATGGCTAAATTGCCAAACCCTCTTAATAGCAAGTACTTAAATGACCTGATCACAAGGGAGTTAGCGACTGCCAATAAGTACTCTCGTGGTGAGCAGGCAACGCCATTGACTGATGATTTTTTGATAAAAATAAACAGTATTCTGAAGCCAGATAATCTACTTGATGCGCGGGATTTGGCAGTGATCAATGTTATGTACGATGGACTACTTCGCTCTGATGAAGCCTGTAAGATCACGCTTGGTGACATCAATAGACGGGACGGTACTATCTATGTTCCGGCCACTAAATCAGATCAAACAGGAAAGGGCTCATTTCGATTTATATCAAATACCAGTATTAAAATAATAGATGCATACTTACTTCTAGCCAAAATTACTGTAAGTGATGATGTAAACGTTAAGGCCTTATTAAAAACACAACTATTTAGAGGTTTATCACCGAAAAAGACTTCTGTTCTTGCAACGCCAATATCATACCCAACCATTTATAGAATATTTCAAAGATTAGCAAAACTTGCGCATCTTAACGTTCACCTAACCTCGCATTCTGCAAGAGTTGGTGCAGCTGTCACCATGGCTGAGAATGGGGTAAGTGATCTAGACATTCAACGTGCTGGTGGTTGGAAAAGTACCGCGATGCCATCGAGGTATACAGAGCAAGCAAGGGTGTCTACAGGCGGAATGGCACAAATTGCAAAGCTGACAAACCGTTAGCTCACACTTACTGCAGTAATGTGCACAGAGTCGCCAAATAAGCCCCTCTAATTTCTCAGACTAATAAGTATCACTTCATACTATCCACATTAATAATTCAGCATCTACGTTACTGACAGTTCTTTTCTTTAAATAATACATGATTTTATAAAGGTATTATAATTTATGATAACTAAAAAATGGCCATTACTCTTTATGCTCGGTTTAATCTGTTTAATCACTTTTATTCTGAGTCATCGGTTAATTAATTCAATTCATCCCGATGCCTTGAATGCCTATACTTCTTATTCGTTAGCTGCGTTTATTATAGGGGTAGGAATTGAAGCAATTGTTTTTTTACTGAAAAAATTCAGGTCTGATAACTCAGCACAATTGACCAAGAGTTAGGATGAAACACAGTAAGCTGTCTATTTTATTGCGCACTGCAATCATGAATTTAAAGTCAAAACAAGGAAGCTAAAAAGAAGCAACTATTCCCACTTTTCTAAACCTTTTACTTTGTCTTGGTAGTCATTAGCGGCTATATCTAATGCTTGCTGTGTACGCTTGTTGGTCTTCAACTCTTTGCATGCCTTCCATCCGGCCCGAAAAGAAAAATCCAGAATATTGAGTACATTAATCCATGTATGTTTTCTCAATCTGAGTTTGGCTTTCATAAGTATGATATGTTGTTGCTGGTCCAAAGCAGTTGCTAATGCCAGTATTTCATCGTCATTTTTGTGTGTTTCTAGCTCGTCTTCAGGATTGAGAAGATATTCCAACAGTAGATCATAACTATCATTTTGTAATCCAGACTTTGCAGCTAATGTTTTCATTTTATTAAGTGTTGCAGTACGAATAGTGATAGTCGTGTTGTCATGGGATGCAGTGTATTTAAACTTTCGCCACCGGCCACTTAACTTTCTGTGAGCGTCTTCTGTTAAGACGGTTTTTAATGTTTTCAACGCATGTTTAGGAAATTCGTTGCTGTAAGTTGGGAGCTGTCCAGGCGAGCTTATGATATCGCCACTATTAATGTTTTTTTCAACAAGTCCTTTTTCCACAAATTGTCGCCAATTATGATCTGGCTGTTCTATTATCTTGGTGTTCTTTTTCATTTACAGCAACTTTAGCTTTACTTGTTTTCATCATACTAATGTCTGAGAAATTAAAATACAACATTTCTGTTACCTGTAACATTATTATTTTAATATAACGCTATTTCTTCGTTTTATAATAATGTACATGTAACTAAATATTGCTTAAATTGAGAAGCTGGTTTGAACGATCAGGAGGCATTGGGGCTCTCTTAGGCGAACGACTGCTTTGCCCAAGTTATACATGTAACTTAAATTTAGATAAAAAAGTTAGAAGATCCAATAATAACGGTACTTTCAAGGTGATTATCTAACTTTGTATTAACTCATCTAAGTTAAAGCTTATTTTTAAGTATTTAAGAGCAATTATTAACTGCGATTTATTAGATCCACTGTTGCCATTAATATCTAAGTTATTTCTGTATGTTTCTATCATGTAGATTGACAATAATGTACATACTTTCTCTGACTTCTTAATTAGTGACAGACTGGTTCCTGTGCGTGTTCAGGATTCATTGGTGCTAACCTACACGAACGGCTGCTTTGCCAATGCCAATGTAACCGTTTGTTTTTAGGTATCGGTAACAATGTTTCATTACTTACTCTCCAGGCAACCAATACAAAATCTAAGTTTTAGTGCAGGTTGCAATCTAAGTAAATCACAAAAAATAACATCTAGTTATAATCTAATTATAACTACTTGAAGTGTAAGGTGGGTGTAAAGATAGCGGACGTAGCTATTTATTGTGGTTTAGTCCGGTTTGAGCGAATTGCAGACATTAAGAACCTTCTATTTTTAATTGGGCTACCGCCGTAAAGCGAACATTAACGCCGCTATCACGCGTTTGTCGCGTGCATAGCT
>JAWUVZ010000009.1:0-59589 GCA_034112105.1 Glaciecola sp.
ATTAATTAAAAATATTTATAATAAAGTAAATTGTAACTCGTTTGTATACAACAACTCTTGTGTTTTTTTTACTTATGAAACGGTCAGAAATTAGTGTGATTGAAGTGGCAAACTAAACCCGAACACGTTTTTAGGTGGTAATATTCCCCTAAGAAAGAGGTGTTTAATGAAAAAACAACGTCGTAGTTTTAGTACTGAATTCAAACATGATGCTGCCAGTCTGATTTTGGATCAAGGATATAGTTTTACTGAAGCAAGCAGAGCCGTCGATGTGGATGAAAACACATTGCGCAACTGGGCACCGCAGTTGGGATCAGAAAGAGGCGGAGAAACGCCGCCCTCAAAGGCATTGACCGCTGAACAACGGCGTATTCAAGAGTTTGAGCTAGAGTGGATCGATTAGACCGGGAAAACACCATTTTAAAAAAGGCTACCGCTCTCTGGATGTCCGACGATCTGAAATATATTCGTTAGTAGATCGATTAAGGGAGCACGACACCACTGAATTAGTCTGTAGAGCGGCTAGATATCCCCAATACGCTCAATCGGAAGTTCGATGTTGATGCGCCCAACCAAGCGTGGTGCGGTGATATTACTTTTATTTGGACAGGCAGAAGTTGGAGTTATGCCGCAGTAGTAATTGACTTATTTAAGCGGCGTGTTGTTGGCTATTCAATGTCATCAAGGCCTGATGCAGATTTAGCTATTAGAGCGTTAGATATGGCTTATGAGATTCGCGGCAGGCCAAAAGGAGTGATGTTCCATAGCGATCAAGGTTGCCAATATACCGCTCGCAAATTTAGGCAACGGCTGTGGCGTTATCAAATAAAACAGAGCATGAGTCGTCGCGGTAATTGTTGGGACAATAGCCCAATGGAACGGGTTTTTAGAAGTTTAAAATCTGAATGGATACCTTCAACAGGACATGATTCAGAAGCAGAAGGAAAACGAGATATAAGTAAATTCCTCATGAATTATTATAACTGGGAAAGGCCACATCAATTTAATGAAGGCATATCACCAGCTAAAGCAGAAGAATTAGCTAAAAAGGTGTTCGGGTATACTTGACCACAACAGGCAAACCTAATGCTGGTTGTGGGCACCAGCAAATGGGTCACATTGATATGCTTTACTAAGCTAAATTAATCTATGTGCCTATATAACTCGTACAACCGATGACCACATCGTTTGTTACATTCAAACCCCCTAAGTTACATATTTACGTGTCATTATGTACGTCTAAGCTAAAAAATAAGGAAATCCAAGGTGAAAAAATTACATTTAATAATTGCAAGCATAACGCTTAGTCTTAGTTCAATGACCGTTAATGCGGCAAGTACTTTTGACGTAGAAGCGTTTAATAGAGCGTCAGAACTTGGCAACTCAGCGGCTCAGAGCAAGGATTATGATGAAGCCTTCGAGCATCTTGATGAAGCATCTAAACTTGGAAATAAGGTATCTCAATTTACACTTGCCTTGTTATACATGGAAGGCTTGGGGGTTGAGCAAGATTATGGGCAGGCATATGTTTGGTTAAATGTCGCATCAGAAGTTAACGAGAGTAGTTGGCGAGAGGTCAGGGACAAACTGGGTGGTGCTCTGTCCAAAGAACAACTTGTTGCTTTAGCACCAATGGTGGAAGAATATATACAAAAGTATGGCGCAAAAACTCAGGAAGTAAGCTGCTACAGAAGAGCAGCAATGGGCACTAATAGAAAAGTGATGCAATGCTCTAAATATCGCACACCAGGGCAGTAAGCGTTTTATAATTTCAGATATCGAGTATGTTGCATATGCATTTTTTACTTGATATCTGAAACCTTCAGCAGGATGGCAATCTACTTCTTTCGATCCTTGCCCCAAGCTAAAAAATTAATTAAAGCGCAGTGACTAGTATTTGACGGCTCACTTCAGGTGTAACAGCACTATGCTCACCTAATTTGGTCATTCCGTGGTTAACTAACTTCTCCATCAATAAATCAATATCTGCTTCACCTAAATTAACGTGCGATAAACGTGTTGGAACTTGCATCTTCTCGAAAAATTGCTCAGTTAATTCAATTGCACGATTAATACGTGAATCTTCATCACCCTCTGTCACATTCCAGATACGCTCAGCATACTGTAATAATTTGCCACGCTTTGCTTCTTTACATACTTTCATTACAGCAGGTAATACTATAGATAAAGTACGTGCGTGGTCTATGCCATGAGTACCTGTTAGCTCATGTCCAATCATGTGAGTGGTCCAGTCTTGTGGCACACCTGCTCCAATTAAGCCATTAAGCGCCATCGTCGCGGCCCACATAATATTGCCACGAACCTCTAAGTCTTTTGAGGTTTCAGGAGCTAGTGCTTTAGGTCCTTCCTCGATTAGAGTAAGCAATAATCCTTCAGCAAAACGGTCTTGTACCTTGGCATTTACACTGTAGGTTAGGTATTGCTCCATGGTGTGAACAAACGCATCCACAGCACCGTTGCCAATTTGACGGTCGGACAATGACAGCGTCACCGCCGGATCAAGTATCGCAAAGATAGGACGAACTAGCGGGCTTTGGAATGGAAGTTTATTACCATTACGAGTTACGACCGCGCCCGTATTCGATTCAGAACCCGTTGCTGGCAAGGTAAGTACGCAAGCGAGTGGTAATGCTCTTTTAATACGTGCTTGCTTGGCAACTATATCCCAAGGATCTTGACCTTCGAATAACGCCGCACCGGCAATAAATTTAGAACCATCAACGACCGATCCACCGCCGACGGCTAGAATAAAGTCGATATCTTTCTCTTTAATTATATCTTGTGCCTTCATCAACGTATCGTAACTTGGGTTTGGCTCGATGCCAGAGAATTCAAACCAAGTATGATTTGCTAATGCTGCTGTAACTTGGTCATAAACGCCGTTGCTTTTGATTGAACCGCCGCCGTAAGTCACTAGCACTTTTGCATCGCTTGGGATCTGCTTGCTTATTGACGCTATTTGACCCTCACCAAATTGGATTTTAGTCGTGTTTTGAAAACTAAAATTTAACATTAATATTTTTCCTTATTATTCTTTAAAAAAATTAAGCGATTGTAACCTTAGCTAGTACTGCTAGTAATTTTTCTGCCGCTAGTTCCGAGCTTTGGGGGTTTTGACCTGTTATTACTAAGCCATCTTGAACCGCAAATACATGCCAATCCGCAACTTTTTGATATTTACCACCGCGCTTAATTAATTCATCTTCTAGCAAAAAAGGTACAACGTCGGTTAGTTGCACTGCATCTTCTTCACTATTCGTAAAACCGGTTACCGCTTTGTCTTTAACAACATATTCGCCAGAAGCATCCTTGACATTTAAAAATGCGGCTGTTGCATGACACACTGCCCCAATTGGTTTGTTGGCAGCTAAGAAACTTTCAATTAATGAAATGGAAACTGCGTTGTCAGTAAGGTCCCATAATGGTCCATGACCACCAGGGTAGAAAACCGCATCATAGTCAGACGCCTTAACATCAGCTAACTTAGCTGTATTAGCTACTAATTTGTGCACTTCGCTATCAGCGTCATAGCGTTTAGTTGATGGCGTTTGAAAATCTTCTGATTCACTCTTCGGATCTATAGGTGGTTGGCCACCTGCTGGAGAAACTATACTCACTTTTAGGCCTGCATCGATAAAGGCATAATAAGGTGCTGCAAATTCTTCTATCCAGAACCCTGTTTTTTCGCCGGTATTGCCTAACTCGGCATGCGACGTTAATACCATTAATATGTGCTTAGCTGTTTGTTGTGTATTCATTATTTTTCTCACATCTGTTTTAATCTGTCGCTAGTGTAGATCTTAATATGATTTCTAACAATACCAATAAAATAGATAACATTGTTCCAAAAATTAATACAATGAAGGTATGATAGCGTATGAATGTATATTTTGAACAACTTAAAAGCATGGTGGTCTTTGCGCAGGTCGTTGAACAAGGCAATCTAACCGCTGGGGCGAAGCATATTGGCTTATCTCGAGCCGTGGTTAGTTATCACATTAAAAAGTTGGAATCTGAGCTTGGGGTTAAACTACTTAACCGCACTACGCGGTCAATTGCATTAACCGAAGCTGGGGCTGAGTATTATCAGTCTTGTCGAATTATCGCCGAACGAGCCATCACTGCTAACCAGCAGATAGAGAACCTTAAAAACGAACCCGAGGGCTTATTGAAGATTACCTGCCCCGTCAACGTGGGCATGCAGATGGTGGTGCCTGCACTGAATCACTTTCGCAGCTTATATCCAAAAATTGACCTCGATGTGATGCTGACCGACGAGGTGGTTAATATCATGCAAGAAGGTATCGATCTCGCCATTAGAGGCGCGCCACTTCCTGATTCTGGTTTACAAGCAAGCAAGCTTTCTACCTTAGCTACCTGCTTATGCGGAGCCCCAGATTATTTCAAAAAGCGAGGTCGCCCGGCAGATCCTACCGACTTAGAGCAACACGAATGGGTTGTGTATAAAATGACCTCTGGAGTCGTCGAACTAACCAAGGGCGGGCAATCATATAGTGTTGTAGTCAAAGGTGGTATCACGACTAATAATGCTGCTGCACGTACGGCTTTTCTTGAGGGAGGTCATGGCTTAGGAAGAATTCCGGTATATGACGCATGGCCTAAAATTCAAGCAGGCACTTTGGAATCCGTATTAGATGATTACCAACTAAAAAACATCGATATATATGGGGTATTTCCACCCGGCAGTGCTGCTTCAAAAAAATTAAGACTGCTACTTGATTATTTAAAAGAATATTTCTTTAAAATTGATCGCCAAACCCAAAACGCGATGCCGAACATAAGGCGCTAAGTACGCTAAGGCTAATCGGATAAATCCTTTACTACTAAATCGAGTAATTGCATCAGTTGCTGTGTTTGTTCGTTGTTGATGTTATCAAACTGGCAGCTTATTTTATCAGGAATATTAACCGCTTTTAACTTTAAGGATTGCCCCTGTTGCGTTAGCTGCACAAAGCGTTGGCGCTTATCTTGGTCGTCCTTTATTATTTCAAGCAACGATTTGTCAGCCATTTTCTTTAAAATTTGTGTCATGGCACCGCCATCAATCGCGGTTCTCTGGACAAGCTCTGCAATAGTTAAGTCGTCTTGTTCCCACAACGCCATCATTACAACATATTGTGGATAGGTTATATTGAGTTCACTCAGTGGCTCACGATAAGCACGCACAATGCTGTTGGACGCCATATACAATCGGTGGCAAAGCTGATTTTTGAGTTTTAGTTGATCAAATTGCATGAGTTACTCCTTATTATTTAGATATATTAATTTGCATGCAAAGTATTTGCAATCAGTATTTTTTTACGCTAGTATTTTGCATGCAAAATAATTTTAATCACGACTTTGGAGTTTTCTATGAATATATTACAAAACGTAGCATACACAGCAAAAGCAACAGCAACTGGTGGCCGTGAAGGTTCAGCAAAATCTGACGATGGTCGTTTGGACGTTAAATTATCTACGCCTAAAGGTTTGGGTGGTGACGACGGTGAAGGTACTAATCCTGAGCAATTATTTGCAGCGGGCTATGCGGCTTGCTTTATTGGCGCCTTAAAATTTGTTGCTGGCCAAGATAAAATTAGTTTACCAAGCGATACACACATTAACTCAGAAGTGTCTATTGGTGCTATCGAAGGTGGTTTTGCTATTTCGGTTAAGCTCGCAGTGTCACTAGGTAATATGGACAAAGCACAAGCACAGGTAATGGTAGATAAAGCTCACCAAGTATGCCCATACTCAAACGCGACTCGTGGCAACATTGAAGTGGTACTTTCGGTAATTTAATCCGCTACAGTATATTGTTATAATAAAAGCACGTATTTTCGCTACAGAGTGCGTGTTTTCAATGTTGTGGTCTTTACGATTTCTTCTTAAAAAAACGTTTCTTGCGTGCTGGGCTTGCGCTCTTCAAGCCCGCAAACTGAGTTGTATCTAACTGTTGACTGTTGCTAATCAAATGCCTGATAGAATCCGTCAAAGGGTGCATAAATGCATCGTAACGTAGCTGCCTGTGGGCGATTTTATCTAAGTTTGCTTCCCAGATTGCAGTCATGTCGGGATGCGTAGTTTCGCTTGGTAACGCGTTAATAAGGGCTTTACCAGTGGGTGTTGCATGGACTTCTTTGCCTACTTTTTGCATAAACTGGCGTTTAAACAATAAATCAATAATTGATGCGCGCGTGGCCTCAGTGCCCAGTCCGTCTGTCTCTTTTAATATTTTTTTGATTTTACTGTCTTCCACATAGCGAGATATACCGGTCATGGCGGCAAGCAAAGTGGCTTCAGTAAAGTGCTTAGGCGGCGATGTTTGTTTTTCTAGTAGTTGCGAGTCGATGCACTCTACAGACTCGCCTTTACTTAAGTTTGGTAATACGTTTTCGGCCTTGTTGTTAGTTTTTTCATTTCTAGTCAGCGCCAACCATCCCTGGTCTTGAGTTGCTTTACCTTTGGCAATAAATTCACCCCCGCCAATATCAACCTTCGCCACTTGTTCTTGATATTTGTGTGGCCCATAAAACTGCATCAAATATTGGGTAGCAATAAGTTGATAAATTTTTGCTTCATCAGCCGTTAAGCTTGCTAATGTCTTTGCGCGGTTAGTTGGAATAATGGCGTGATGAGCATCGACTTTGCTGTCATCCCATGCTTTAGATTTTAACTTAGGATTGGCATTGTCTACGGCAGTTGTCAAACCTGGCACATTGGACTTAATAACGCTTAATATTTTGGAGGCTTGAGCAAACTGTTCCTTAGGTAAATAACGCGAGTCGGATCGGGGATAAGTAATTAGTTGATGCTTTTCATATAACGACTGACATACATCTAACACCATCTTAGGCGATAGGTTAAAACGCTTAGACGCATCAATTTGCAATATTGATAAGCTATAAGGCAATGGTGGGGGGCTTTGTTTGCTGTGTACTTTGTAATCGATGAGGGAGGCATTCTGACCTTGGGTTTTATTTACCACCGTTTGCGCTAATTTGCGCGAAAGCACGCGACCCTCGTCGTCTTGATAGGGCTCACAAGCGCTGCTTGGTTGCCATTTTGCCGTAAATGAAACGTTGTTTGCCGTCTCTAAAGTTACGATAACTTCAAAAAAGGGCTTGGACACAAAATGGGCAATGTCTTGATCACGCCTTACAACTAAACCCAAAACCGGCGTTTGCACACGCCCCACGGAAAGTACGCCACTATAGCCGCCGCGTTGCCCCAGCAAAGTGTAAGCACGGGTTAAATTTAATCCATACAACCAATCGGCCCGAGAACGAGCTAGGGCTGAAATAGATAAGCCTAAAAACTCACGGTTAGCACGCATATTTTGTAAGGCTTTTTTAACGGCACTTGTGTTTAAGTCATTGATCAATAAACGTCCAGCGTTTTTAATAATCGACGCCTTTACCCCACAATAGGTAATGACTTCATCGACAAGTAACTGACCTTCGCGATCAGGATCGCCTGCATTCACTATATGTGTCGCTGTTTTTAGCAAACGCTTTACCACGGTGAGTTGCTTTTGCGTGGTCTTTTTGGGTACGAGTTGCCATTTTTCAGGCACAATCGGCAGATGTTGCAGCGACCACTTGGCATAGGCTGCATCATATTTATCTGGTTCAGCCTGTTCTAATAGATGACCTATACACCACGTTACACAATCGCCATTATCTAGTTCGATATAGCCATCGCGTTTTTGTTGTCGGCCTTCAAATCCGGTAGCGATTGCACGACCTAAACTTGGTTTCTCAGCGATATAAACAATCATAGAAAAATAACTGAATGAAAAAAAGTATTCTAGCAAGCTTTGGCACATAAAGTTAGCGTACTAAAGGGCAAGAATACTTAACCTTATATGCTTGTATGAAGTTACCTCCTGCTGTTTGGTAAACCTGAAGTGGTCAAGTTATTTTGGCCACCGGTTTGTAGTATTTCCAATACCGATAATTCCATCCAGGATATGTGCATATTTTAAAAATGGACAGCTACAGTTAATCCTTCAATCCAATAATTGGAGTCAGGCACTTTATCTAAGTCTATCAGGACTTTCAAGTAAGCGGGTTGTCCCTCAAAAGGAGAAACCAACTGCACAGGGAGCTTACTAACTAACTCAACTTCTTGGGACACGGTCCCTGTAAACTTTTTATTATCTGGGAGAACAACCATAACCTTCGCGCCTGCCTTTGCAAAATCAAGGTGTTTAGGCTCTAAGAAGGCCACTATTCGAGGCGGTTTATTGTCGGCTAGCAAGGCTAACTGATCACCAATTCGTACGCGTTGTCCTGCGACTACGTTAAGTTCAAGAAGACGCCCATCAAATGGTGCTTCTATTGTCATTTGGCTGCGGTTAACCTCTAATAAAACAAGCTCTTTTTGCAGAGCACGGCGTTGTTGCATTATTGGTCCGGCTTGCTCGCGCTCAGCTATTCGACTTTTAGCTTCATCAAAATCGATATATTGGTCGTTAACTTGTTTATTTTGACCATTTACCATGCCTGTGATGCTTGCATAGTCAAGCTCTGAAATTTGTCCTTTATCCCTAAATGCTTTATACCGGTTTTGAATATCTTTAACCTCAGCAAGACTATCTTTCGACTCGTTTATCGCATTTAAGTAAAGTATTTCAACCTGCGAAGGCTCAGCGCGAAGGCTATTAAGTTCGTCCTTAATAAAGCTTATTTGGGCGTCTAACTGACGACTAGAAATTGTAAGAATAGTTTGTGAGTGCAATATACGACTGCCTACTTTTACTCGTATTTCTTCAACAACACCGTCCTCATGAGAAGATATTATTACGGGCATTGAGGTTAGAATAGCAGGTGCAATGATCAATACATTGCTTCGATAAAAATAATATGCAGCAACCACCAATGGACTTAAAATCAATGCCAATATTAAAAACCAGCGAATACGATAACCCCCTCTCTTCGCAAGCCCATATCCTACTTTCATTCCATCATTGGATTGAGGATTTTTCTTTTTATCAAGATGAAACTTAACTTCCATAAATTAAAACCTTTTCCCTCGTTTAAGCACCCACCAGGGCGCCATAGTTGACTCTTCATGCCCTCTGCGGACAATCTCATTAAGCACGGCAAATGCGGATAGCAATATAGTAAAAAACTGATAAAACGGATATAACGGTAGCCAAATTGTCATCTTGATATCTTGCATTGGTTTTTCGGATACCAGTCCTAAATAAACAATAAAGCATAATAATTCAAGGCTGAAATATAAGGTGTACAGCAATATAAACAATGCAGCAACCCATGCGCTTGGGAAATTAAAGGATAAAAATATCGTATAGCCAAGAACAAGAAACGGCAGTAGTATATTCTGTATAACACTGTATGCCAGAGTAAAAATAAAATTCCCCCATCCCATCAGTTTTGGTGTAATACCTTTTTTGTGCTTTCGCATAAACAAAAAGAATAAGTCTCCGTCCCATCGCAAACGTTGTGACATAAAACCTTTAATTGTATGTGGTACATCAGTATGACCTACCGCATGTGGTGTAAATCCGAGTCTCGTTAATGGATAACGTCGTTTGTATTGTTTAAGCCGCATTGTCAGGTCAAGATCTTCAGCGGTATGGGTATCCCAACCACCGACTTGTTTTAATATGGTCTTTCGAAACGCACCAAATGCACCTGAAATGTTATTAAGCACCCCAAAGTTCGCCATACCTGTTTTAGCCGCTTGCATTGCTACCATGTATTCTATGGACTGCATTCGTGTCAGTAAATTAGTCGTCGAATTACGAACCCGCAATGCCCCCCCACTGGCAATAATTTCAGGAGTTTCAAATTGATAAATCATGTTAGAGACCATGTCATTATCGAACGAGGTATCTCCGTCAACATTAAAAACAAACTCATGAGATGACTTATCCAGGCCCGCATTAAGAGTCGATACACGACCACCGCGTTGCCATTTTGGGATTACCCTAACATCTCGGTTTGGTAAATTAGCGTAACGTTTTGCTCCAGCCATTGCAGCAGTGTATGTTGCTATATTCTGACTTGCCCCATCTACAACTGCTAATATTTCTATGTTGCCAGGATATAACTGCTCTGCCAGAGTATCAATTGTAATTCCAATGGTTTCCCCTTCGCTATAGCAGGTAATAATAATACTTACCGAAGGATAAGTAGTTAACACGATGTCTTTACGATTAAATCCCCAACGAAAAATACCGATCATGACAAGAATTAACAAAGGTAATTCCACAAGCACAAACATAGGGAATAACAGCAACCAAAGCTCAACATGCTCCGTGAGCATTCCCCATAGATATTCTTGTAGACTGAAGCTAATCGATAGCATAAATTATACTTAATTTATTTTCAAACCAAGCCTCTGCATTATCGTTAATTTCGGCGTCTGGGAGATTCCAAGCAAAAACACTAAGTGCAAAATCTTCGTCTTGGATGCTTTCAGACAAACTGCCAATTTTTTCTTTTACTATGTGCATGTGGTCAAGGTTAGTTTTTGGCAACAGAACAAGTAGCACGTCGTTACGATAAAGACAGCAGATGTCCGAGTCGCGGAATAGGCCATTTAAGCGATCAGTAATTTGATTAACGAGATTATACATTTTTGCTTCACCGTGGCGATTTGCAAACTCGGTCAAATTAGGTAAGTAAAGGCCAAGAAGTAAATGCTGTTCTTTATGACGAATGGCCAAACGGTTTAACCAATCAACAATATTTACGAAATAGGTATTATTAACCTTCCCTTGAAGCCTAAGCTCGGGAGGGGGGATTTGTTTCCCATTACGTAGTATGTATTCTCCATGAAAACCCAGTTTGAACTCAAATAATTGTCTTACTGGAAGGTCAGAAGCCCCAGCTTTATTACCACAGCTAAAGCAGGCAGTTAAGGTATCTGATTCGACAAACTGATGAGCACAACTATTACATGAAAGTGACTCAAGAGGGCGGTCATAGTCCACCCCTATGTGTCGTAATTGAGTCAGGCAGTTTGAACACTCTAGCTTGCTTTTGCGTTTAAATTTATTTTGTTCGGCAACGTGCCCACAGGTGAAACAATGCAGTGATTGTTGTTCAGTGAGATCAATAGACTGACATGATGGACAAATTTCGACGTAGTTAAGATGGCCACCAGCACAACTGCCACAAATTCTGATGCGATCGAGCAAACTACCTTGTGTCAAAATATCTTCCTTTACTCTAGCCATCAAATAACGATCTGTAGAATTTAGATCAGGATATATTGCAGAAATAAGGGGATAAGAATAGATTGAACTTTGGTTCACATCTTTGTATGGCAGTAATCGTCTAGATTTATCTAGCCCCAGCCAACCAACAACAGGATCAACATCATTCTTTATATTAATTAATTCATAGCGATAATGGTGGTCATCTAGTGCTTCTTGAATTGATGTCGGCTCATAAAGTCCATCTGACAAAACTGAAGAATATTCACTAGAACTAACGACATATATTCTCCAGCCCCAAAATCGACCTACAGCATGCAATTGCATGAGAATATCATCTTGTAGTAAAGCGGTTTGATTAATGATGACGCCACCAACAGGGGTCTCGGGCAAATCTTCTACCGAGTCACAATGTATCATTGTCTCTGGAAAATCCATGTGACTGCATGGCAATCCAATGAAACACACTTGCGTATTAATGGTCACTGAAACTCTCTCTTAATTTACTGGTCAAACCGAGGCAATGAAATAAAAAGGCTCATCGCTGACTTTAAATATGTTTTTTTATAGTATACCAGAAAGTGACACCTCAATTTTTATATAAAGTGAATGATTTTTTTAAATTTTAGAGATTAAAATCATCATACCTACTTACCATTAGAGATGCCCACATTAATGAAATAGATAAATTAAGCATCATATGCCAATGCGACGATTACCTTTGGCTTTTTATAATCACCCCATACTCTCAAACGCTTACAAAATAGCGGGCAAATTCAAGCCTTTTTCGCGAGCACAATCAATGGCTTCCTCATAGCCGGCATCGGCATGACGCATAACACCAGTGGCAGGATCGTTCCAAAGAACACGTTCTAATTTAGCTGCTGCTTCATCAGTCCCGTCCGCTACAATTACCATTCCAGCATGCTGAGAAAATCCCATGCCTACTCCTCCGCCGTGGTGCAAACTAACCCAAGTAGCCCCGGAGGCAGTATTCAATAGCGCGTTTAAGAGCGGCCAATCAGATACCGCGCTAGAGCCATCCTTCATTGCTTCGGTCTCTCTATTTGGACTGGCAACTGAGCCGCTATCTAAGTGGTCGCGTCCAATAACTATTGGCGCGCTGAGTTCGCCATTCTTTACCATTTCGTTAAACGCCAACCCTAAACGGTGTCTTTCACCAAGACCTACCCAGCAAATACGAGCTGGTAAACCTTGAAATGCGATACGTTCCTTTGCCATGTCTAGCCATTGGTGAAGATGAACGTTGTCAGGCAGTAGCTCTTTTACTTTTTGGTCGGTTTTGTAGATATCTTCGGGATCGCCAGACAATGCGACCCAGCGAAATGGTCCAATACCTCGACAAAATAAGGGCCTAATATAGGCTGGAACAAAACCAGGGAAGTTAAAGGCTTCTTTTAATCCTTCTTGCAACGCAACTTGGCGTATGTTGTTTCCATAGTCTAGTGTTGGAATACCTTGGTCCCAAAAATCTAACATTGCTTGAACTTGAATTCGCATCGATGCCCGTGCTGCTTTTTCAACTTCTTTGGGGTTTGATATGCGCTTTTCTTTCCATTCTGCTAACGTCCACCCTAAAGGCAAGTAGCCATTGATAGGATCATGTGCTGATGTTTGGTCCGTTACAATATCAGGGCGCACGCCGCGCCTAACTAATTCAGGAAATATTTCGGCTGCATTACCACACAACCCTACGGTCTTTGCTTCACCCGCTTCTGTCCAGCGGTTAATCATCTCCAACGCTTCATCTAAGGTGTCTGCTTTCTCGTCCACGTAGCGCGTGCGTAGACGAAAGTCGATGCTTTGTGGATCGCATTCAACGGTTAGGCAGCATGCACCAGCCATAGCCGCTGCCAGCGGCTGTGCGCCGCCCATTCCACCTAATCCGGCGGTCAATATCCATTTACCTTTTAAATTACCTCCATAGTGTTGACGACCCGCTTCAACAAACGTTTCATAGGTTCCTTGTACAATGCCTTGTGTGCCTATGTAGATCCATGAGCCTGCTGTCATTTGGCCATACATCATAAGCCCTTTTTTATCGAGTTCGTTGAAGTGATCCCAATTTGCCCAATGCGGCACAATATTTGAGTTTGCAATCAATACTCTAGGCGCATTTGGGTGGGTACGAAAAACGCCCACTGGCTTGCCTGATTGCACTAAAAGTGTTTCTTCTTCGGTTAAGGTTTTTAAGGTATCAGCAATGGCATCAAAATCCTTCCAGGTTCTGGCCGCTTTACCTATGCCACCATACACGACCAATTCATCCGGGTTTTCTGCTACCTCACGATCTAAATTATTATGCAGCATTCTATATGCCGCTTCGGTTGACCAACTGCGGCAGGTTAGTTTATTGCCGGTAGGGCTTTTAATGTCTCTGGCTTTTTTTATTCCAGTATTCATGTTGGTCTCCTATAGAGTCGTTGACATAAGATGGTTAATTTCATGGAGTATTTTTTGCAACACTTTGCGAAGCTCGTTAGCCTTAAATGCTGAATAAACGAAAGGTGGTTTTTCAGACTCCAGATATCGATGCTGAGCTAATTCCATCTGGAATGCATGCACGTTGTCATCAGGGTGCCCGTAATGTCGAGTTGTCCAACCTCCTTTAAAACGTCCATTGACCACATGACGATATTCAGGAAAGCACGCGCATGCTTGCTCAATGATGTTGGTTATTTTTGTGTCGCAACTTTCACCACTGTTGTCTCCCATGTTTAAGTCAGGTAACTGATCATCAAATAAAAAGGGAATTTCGGAACGGATGGAGTGACAATCATATAAGAAAACGTGACCATGAATTGCCTTTAGTCTTTTAATTTCATTTTTTAAATGGTCATGATAAACACGGTGGAATTGTTCAATCCTCAACTCTATATCTGCAGTAGATGGCGGTATATCCCAAATAGGTAAATTATCAAATGAACTCAATGGCACTAAGTCAGTGGTATTTTGTCCCGGATAGAGACTCGTGCCTTGTGGATCTCTGTTAGCGTCAATTACATATCGGCTAAAATTAGCTTTCACGATGGTTACATCGTCCAATAAGCCTTCATACAGTTCGGGAATATGCCAGTCGGTATCTAGTAGCTGGCGTCCTAATGGATTTAAGTTAGCCCAAATCGCGTCAGGCACATATTGGCCTGAATGGGGTTGGCCTAAGATAATTGGACTGCTGCCTTGAATTACGGATACTGGATTCATACTGCAATCTCAATTGCGCTTAGGCCCTCATCAATATGCAAAAATTCGCTATCATCGCTTAATAAGTTTGCCAGTGCTGTGATGTCAGAACTGACCATGCGGTCGTCAGTAAGCGCTGGGCAAAACTGTCTAATTTGACTAATTATACGCTGTAGTTTATCGCTCGTTTTTAGTGGGCTACGCAGCTCAATTCCCTGGCAAGCTGCCATCGCTTCGATGCCCAAAATGGCGGCCAAATTTTCGTTCATTTCAAGTAATCTGCGCGCTGCATGGCATGCCATTGACACGTGATCTTCTTGATTTGCAGATGTCGGGGTAGAATCAATGGATCGTGGATTAGCTAGCGACTTATTTTCGCTCATCAACGCGGCTGAAGTTACCTCAGCGATCATCAATCCTGATTTTAATCCCGGATCGGGAGCTAAAAACGCAGGCAAGCCAAAACTCAATGCAGGGTCTACAAGCAGTGCCACTCGGCGCTGAGAAATGCAGCCTATTTCTGAAATTGCGATGGCGATTTGATCAGCCACCAATGCAACGGGTTCGGCATGAAAGTTACCACCAGAGACAATGCTACCATCAGAGAGTACAAGTGGATTGTCGGTTGCGGCGTTGGCCTCTATTTGTAAAACTTTTCCTGCATGTTGTAATTGATCTAGGCACGCGCCAATTACCTGTGGGGCACATCGCAAACAATATGGATCTTGGACTCTTTCATCGCCGGTCAGGTGACTTTTGGTGATCTGTGAGCCGTCTAATAGTTCACGCAGTCTGCGTGCGCTCTGAATTTGCCCCAAATGGCCTCGTAGCTGGTGGATTTCATCATGAAACGGTGCGCTAGAACCCATCGCTGCATCCATCGACAATGCAGCGGTTGTAATGGATGTTTTAGCTAACCTCCAGGCGGAGAAAAAGCCAACCAGCGCTAGTGCTGTAGACGCTTGCGTTCCATTTAATAGTGCTAGTCCTTCTTTTGCTTGAAGCTCAATTGGTAGCATTCCGCTATCTTTTAGTGCCTGAGCAGCAGGCATAAGTTGCCCATGATAGAACACATCACCCTCACCAATTAGTGTGGCTGCCATATGCGCGAGTGGGGCTAAGTCACCTGAAGCACCCACTGAACCTTTAGCGGGAATAACCGGGATAATGCCAGCTTTGACGAGATTTTGTAGCTGTTCGATAACAACGGGTCTAACGCCAGATACACCTCGTCCA
Organism: Glaciecola sp.; assembly: GCA_034112105.1. GTDB lineage: Bacteria > Pseudomonadota > Gammaproteobacteria > Enterobacterales > Alteromonadaceae > Glaciecola. The sequence continues at coordinate 15,653 of JAWUVZ010000009.1, forward strand.
AGCGATAAGCATTTTAAAGCCATCATTAAACGGACAATATTTATTGCTAATGGCTCACCAAAGCCCGCGCAGTGTGAACGCACCAAATTGCGTTGAAGAGTGACTAAGTTCTCATCATCTATTCTGACTGATGCGAGTTTTCCGAAGCCAGTATTAACACCATATATAGTTTCGTTGCTTTTAATACGATCAATTAGCCTTTGCTGTCCTTGTCTCACCGCAACAAAAGCACTTTCATTCAATTCAAAGTTGGCGCCACTTCTATATAGTAGTTCTAATTCGTTTAATGTAGTTTTTCCGGGGTTAAGTATCATCTTGATTCGTTCTCCAGCGCATAAATACGTTTATTTAAAGGACGGCCGCCTATCCAATAAGCTAATTCAGCAGGATGATTTACGTCCCATACTGCTAGTTCTGCAAGTGCTTCTGGTGCAATAACACCGTATTGCTGCGACATGCCCAATGCTTTCGCAGCGTTCCGCGTAACTCCAGCCAATGCTTCTTCTGGTGTCATTGAAAACATCGTACATGCCATATTCATCGCAATGAGAAGAGAGGAAAGTGGCGAGCTTCCGGGGTTACAATCAGTTGCAATAGCAATATCTACGCCGCATTCACGGAGACTGTCGAGTGGCGGTAGCTTAGTTTCTTTTAGCGTGTAATACGCTCCAGGTAATAGAACAGCAACAGCACCAGAGTCTGCAAATGCGGGAACATCAGCAGGGGATAAGTATTCCAAATGGTCTGCCGAAAGTCCTTTATACTTCGCCGCAAGTAGAGCCCCTTTCTGATCGGTTAATTGCTCAGCGTGAAGCTTAACTCGAATATTCAGTGATTTGGCTTCTTCAAATAAGCGTTCAATTTGGGCTGGCGAAAATGCAATGTCTTCACAAAAGCCATCTACGGCGTCGATCAATCCTTCTTCAACACCGAGGCGCAAACCAGGAATTGCCACTTCTTCGATATATTGATCAGCTCTTGACTGATATTCAGGCGGGATGGCATGCGCGGCTAACCAAGTAGTAACGATTTTAATTGGGCGCAACGTAGCAAGCTTTCTTGCAATCCTTAGCATCCGCAGCTCATCTTCAATGGTCAGTCCGTAGCCAGATTTAATCTCAACCACGGCAACGCCATCCTCAATAAGACTGTCTAGTCGCCTCAGGGCATCGTTAAGTAGAGTCTCATCGGTGGCACTTCTAGTCGCTAGGACTGTGGAGACGATACCGCCACCATTTCGGGCAATTTCTTGATAACTTGCACCATTTAGTCTGGCTTCAAATTCTTGTGCCCGTGAACCGCCGAATACCAGGTGGGTATGGCAATCCAGCAATGCTGGAGTGACTAACCGACCACCTAGGTCTTCGAAGCGCATGTCGGCATAATGATCTGGCAAGTTTCCAGCTTTGCCAACCCAAGCAATAGATTTGTTAATAACAACTAAGCTTGCGTCATTGACCAGACCATAAGGCTGTTCACCCTTAAGCATGGTGGCGACGGAACAGTTTGTGTAGATGATATCTTGCATTAATAGCCTTGTTAAATTGCTGTTAATTGATATTATGTATGCACATAATATATTTTAGGCGAGTTTGAATGGCAACTACTATTTTTGCAAATCAAGCGCTTACTCCTATCGGGTGGCAGCAAAATATCACGGTAGAGATAGACCACGACGGTGTTATCACCGACATTGTGGAACATGCTTCAAACACTGAGATCTTGCCAACTGCTGACCATCATGTGGGGATTTTATTACCGGCTATGTCTAATGTTCATAGTCATAGCTTTCAACGCGCCATGGGCGGGCTGGCTGAAACCAAAGGACCGAACGCCAGTGATGATTTTTGGACATGGCGAAAAGTCATGTATCGGTTTTTAGAGATCCTTTCTCCTGATGACATTGAAGCTATTGCAGCACAAGTACATATGGAAATGATCAAGTCCGGGTTTGCTGCGTCAGCTGAGTTTCATTACCTTCATCACGACCCAAAAGGACAAGCATATTCTCAAGTTGAAGAGTTATCATTGCGTCACTTTAGCGCTGCACGACAAAGTGGGATCGGATATACACATCTTCCTGTGCTGTATATGCAAGGCGGTTTGGATGGCAGGGAACTGCAGGGAGGGCAACTGAGATTTGGCAATAATATAGGACATTTTGAATCCCTATATTCCAACATATCAGCGCAGATGGGCTTGTTGCCAAATGATTCTGTACTAGGTATTGCTCCTCATTCTTTGCGTGCGGTATCAAAAGACGGATTACATGCATGCATAAACATAGCGACGAGCGGGCCCATTCATATTCATGCCGCTGAACAAGTGGGAGAAGTTAAAGAAGTTAAAGCAGCTTTTGGAATACCACCCGTGCGCTGGTTATTGGACAACCTCCCAGTAGACCATCGATGGTGCTTAATTCATGCGACCCATATGGATAACAACGAGGTCAAAGACTTGGCTTTGTCTCGGGCAGTTGCCGGTTTGTGTCCTATTACTGAGGCTAATTTGGGTGACGGCATATTTGAAGCTAGTCAATTTATGCAACATGGTGGAACGTTTGGTATCGGTGCCGACTCCAACGTAAAAATAGGGTTAAGCGAAGAACTTCGAATGTTAGAGGTAAGCCAAAGGTTAAGAGATCGAAAACGGGTGGTGCTTAGCTCTGATACACTAGCATCAAATGGCCGCTTTCTTTATGTACAAGCCGCAACGGGGGGTGCAAAAGCCATTGGGCGTAATTCGGGCCGAATAGAGAAAGGGGCACTTGCTGACCTAGTTGCGTTAGATGACCAAAGTAGCGCTTTGGTTGGCCTTGTGGGAGATACGATTTTGGATACCTGGATTTTTTCGTGTAACGATAATGTTGTGCGCGAAGTGTGGGCTGCTGGTCGGCATATACTGCAAGGCGGCAGGCATATTAATGAAGAGCAAATAGCGGGTCGTTTCTTCAATACCATTAAAAAATTGCGTAAGGCGCTATAGTTTACGCTCGCGGTTTCATTATTATTGTTCGTTGGCCTATATTGCGAAAACAGTTTTTATCTTTCAGCCGCCAAACTTAGTTATTGGTTTGGATCAGAGGAACTGGTAAATTACTCAACATAGGCGTTGCCTGCGAACCGATGACTGTTTTAAGCCCTAGTATTCATCAGTCAATAAACCTTCATTTTTGTAGTCATTATGTAGAGTCCTATGATAAAAAAGTCACATCATACTGTCCGCCAATCCATGCAAGACAGAATAGAGATAGGTGAATGGCCGCTAGGCGCTCTAATCCCGGGTGAAATCGAATTGGCCAGCGAATATGCTTGTGCTAGGACAACCATAAATAGAGCTTTACAGGCCCTTGCTGATGCAGGAATGGTGGTTAGGAAGCGCAAAGGTGGTACTCGTGTATGTAAGATGCCGGTTCGTCTTGCAAAATTCACTATTTCGATCGTAAGGGAACAAGTTGAGGCAACAGGCTGTCAATATCGACATCGTGTTATTACTAGCATGCTTAAAATGCCGCCGGTATCTGTTATCACGCGCTTAAATCTAAAATCAGGAGAGAAGGCATTTTATCTTGAAACGTTGCACCTTGCAGATGATCGACCCTTTGCCTTCGAACAAAGGTGGGTAAATTTAAAAGCAGTACCAAATATATTGACGGCACCTTTAGATGATATCAGTGCGAATGAGTGGTTAGTTAAAACCGTACCATTTTCGAGCGGCGATGTTATATTCTCAGCGATGAATGTTGACCAGAAAGTCGCCACCTCATTAGAAACTGCAACAGGTAAAGCTATATTCGTTGTCGACAGAACAACTTGGTATAAAGAAGCGTTTATTACCACGATGAAATTGTTTTATAACGAAGGATATCAACTTTATACTCGATTGTAAGTTTGATTCTGCGAGGGCATTGCCTCTCCAATAGACAGTATAAAGATTTGTATCGACTTAGTGCTCACATGAGTTAATGTAGTGACTATACGTATCCCGAAAAGGAAATTAAGGTGCCAATATCTTCAGACAAAAATCCAGTCGTCTTAGTTATTCACGGTGTTCAATTGGGAGACGATTCCTCACTGACACAAGATGAAATGATCCGCAAATCAATTAAATCAAGACTCAATAAATTGGACTTTGTTTTTGACGTAGATTTATATAAATATGAAAATATTTCCGATACGAGCCTTAAAAAATTCAAAAAGTTATCAAACGTATTATTGGCCACTGGCATCGGCGCTATTATAGCTCAGCCAATCATTGATCTAGTAGGTGACGTCACTATTTCGCTGTCCAACGCTTCCACAGCCAACCAAATTAGGAAAGGATTACTGAACAAGGTAATGTCATATTACGAAGCTGGTGTCCCGCTATATATAGTTGCTCATAGTTTGGGCAGTGTTTACGCGTTTGATGTAATTAACGAGCTAATTGAAACCAATGGTCTGTTCGACCGTGACGACCCTTTAACATGGCCGGTGCAAGGTTTACTGACTATTGGTTCGCCTCTGGGGCTCAGAATGTTTAAAAAAACCGGGCGCAATATCGCAGCTAGCTTAGGAAAAGGCGAATTTAGCTTTAAGTGGCTAAATTACTTTGATGTGTCAGATCCGGTTGTTTCAGGTAATATTTTTGGTAAAAAACTCAGAGGTCTTAAAATTGCCGAAAAATATACACAAGACACACTGGATTTTGGTTGGTTTATAACAGATTATCCTATCGATACAGGAAAAAACTGGCTATTTGCACATACAGCTTACTGGGACAGCGCGGCGGTGGGTGATGGTCTGCTCGACATGATGGTATAAGGAATCTGATGAAAAACACACTAATACTGGCCTTTATAGTTTCACTTTCAGGCTGCACAAATCACCTTTATTCTGGAACAGCGTCATATGAATTCAATGGCGAAACATGTCATTCAGTGGTTTATTGGAATGACTTAACCCATCTATTTGATCAAGAAGGAAAAGCCACAACGGTGGTTATCAAAGCTCCCAATGGGCGCAGCTATTCTCTAAGACCTCCCAACGATAATAGTCTTGATGGCAGCTATAAATTAATATTGTCTACAGGTGAATTTGCCTATCCTGATGGTTTCGATGATAAATTTGCCGATTCTACCGATATAAGGGGTTATCAAACCAACGTTAATGAGATGTTTTGTGGCTTGTTCAAGGGCAAAGAAAAGCACGAGAACGCCAATTTTCGAAAAACGGAATTCACACTTTATTGCGAGAAAAGAATTCATCCTATCCGCAAGTCAATTGACCGTATGAAACCCTCTAATACCCCGTATATATTCGCAATGAATGAACCAATCGAGACATTTTCATGGTTTAAAAGTGAAGAAATAAAAGCTGACATTTCGTTTGTCAAATGTGAATAGCTAGGGCAAGTTAAACTCAGTTTTGATAATATGAAATAAGCATTTCATGGCGGGTCTCGCCAATAATATATCGCGTTACCTCAATTAAACTAAGAGCTAACAACGCCTAAACTCAGTGGGGGAGACCCCAACCGATTTCTTAAACCGCTTTGAAAAATTAAAAATATTTGGATAACCCACATAACTTGCGATATGCGAAATAGGCCAGCGCGTATTCAATAACAATGTTTGTGCTCGGAGCACACGCAAATGAATAAGTTGTTGCACTGGGCTTCTACCGTACTTCGTTTGGCACAAACGATGTAAATGTGGCGCGGAATAGTGAATATGCTTACACATTGCGTCTATGCTCCAATCAAACTGCAGGCGCTTTTCAACTTCTTCAAACAGCTTATGTAGCCGATCATTTGTTCTTTTTTGTGCTTGCTCCTGCTGTGCTTGATCTTTAAGCGTGACGTGTAAATAATGGCTAAGTATAGGCATTATACCTTCGCGCAAATTAGCATTAGATTCTGCGTATAGTAGCTCCATGGCTAGATGCAGTGATTCGAGATGCTGGTTATCTAACACCAAGGCTTCACTTAGCGCGACATGTTCCCAGCATTTAGTATTCGCGAGATTTATCCAAAAAATATCCCAATGCTTGGCCGCTATACTCACAGCAAAGGCCTGCTTCGCAGGTAAAATGGCAAGTGTGTGAGGTGTCAGATCATATTGCTTGTTTTGCGTGGTTAATTTGCCTTGTCCACTTAGTGTGTAAAATAAAGTGTGATCAGCTGGTGTTGTGCGTGCAACACAATATTTTCCTGATAAGTTTGAACAACCAGCTAGTTCTATTTCTAAGGGTTTTATTTCAGCTAAAGTTGCCGAGTCTATAAAGCGTTCATAGCAGTTAGGGCCAATATCTAAAATATCTTTAATAGTGTTAAGCATGAATAATAATGATAGTTTTGGATAAAAGTAAGATAGATTTAAGCATAACCTAAGTAGTAAATTTTAGCTATATTGGGAGATATATCATTAACGACTATTAAGACGTCACGTTGGCGTTCTAGCTTCTGCCGCTTTGAGCTTTAGTAAAAGCTGAGAAGTGAAAGTCACAGACGCTGAAGTCGTGCAAAAAGAATCAAAAATAGTAGGAAGGAGCACCATGAAGTCACTACAACATATTCTGCAACGCCGCGACTGGGAAACCCCACTGTCGTTGCAAATCAATCAAGAAAAGGCTCACAGTCCCCTTAACGGTTACAAGACAGTTGCAAATGCTCGAAAAAAACAAGATGCGCAAAAACAGCTTTTAAACGGTCAGTGGGATTTTAAATTGATTGCTAAGCCTGAAGATGCTGACGACTCATTGTTAGGCGAGTCGGTTGATGATTGGCAAACGATTAACGTGCCTTCAAATTGGCAACTTCACGGTTTTGATAAGCCTATTTATTGCAACGTAAAGTATCCATTTGCAGTGAATCCTCCTTTTGTACCATCAGATAATCCAACCGGCCTCTACCGCACTGAGTTTGAAATAACTCCAGCACAGCTATCGCAACGCACTCACATCATTTTTGAAGGTGTCAATTCGGCCTTTCATTTATGGTGCAACGGTGAGTGGGTTGGCTATTCACAAGATAGTCGTTTGCCAAGTGAATTTGATTTAAGTGCGTTTCTCATTACGGGCAAAAATCGTATTTCCGCAATGGTCATTCGCTGGAGCGATGGCAGCTATCTTGAAGACCAAGATATGTGGTGGTTAAGCGGTATTTTTCGAGATGTAGTATTACTCACAAAACCGCAAACTCAAATTCGTGATGTGTTTATTACTCCCAACTTAGACGCTTGTTATCGCGACGCGACACTCAACATTAAAACCGCTATTCATACTTGTGCTACCTCTGAACTTGCTCACTTGAAAAATCACACTATTACCGTACAAGTATTCGATGGTGACTTACCTATTTGCGAGCCACAAACGCAAAGCACAAACAACAAGCGAATCGATGAAAAAGGGGGGTGGGACGATGTCGTTTTTCATCATGTTGCCATTCAAAATCCAAGGAAATGGACAGCGGAAACGCCTAATTTGTATCGTTGCGTGGTGAGTTTACAAGATGACACAGGTGCGATTGTTGATGTGGAAGGTTACGATATTGGCTTCAGGAAAATAGAAATTATTACCGGACAGCTTTGTGTCAATGGTAAGCCACTGTTAATACGCGGTGTAAATCGACACGAACATCATCCTCAAAACGGTCATGCAGTAAGCCAAGAAGACATGGTTGCAGACATTAAGCTGATGAAGCAAAACAACTTCAACGCTGTGCGCACGGCACATTATCCAAATCACCCGCGTTGGTATGAACTATGTGATGAGTTAGGTTTGTATGTTGTAGATGAGGCGAATATAGAAACCCATGGCATGTTTCCTATGGGGCGCTTAGCATCAGATCCGCAATGGGCCAGCGCGTTTATGTCTCGTTATACACAAATGGTTGAGCGTGATAAAAACCACGCGTCAATTATTATTTGGTCATTGGGCAATGAGAGTGGTCATGGCGCCAACCATAATGCTATGTATGGTTGGTCAAAAAGTTTCGATCCCTCTCGTCCAGTGCAATATGAAGGTGGAGGCGCGAATACGTCCGCGACTGATATTATTTGTCCTATGTATTCTCGAGTCGATACGGATGTAAAAGATGATGCAGTGCCAAAATTCTCAATTAAGAAATGGCTGAGCTTACCCGGTGAAACACGCCCGCTTATTTTATGTGAATATGCGCATGCCATGGGAAACAGCCTAGGTAATTTTGACGATTATTGGCAAGCTTTTAGGGACTACCCGCGTTTACAAGGTGGCTTTATCTGGGATTGGGTTGACCAAGGATTGTCTAAAACCGATGAGAACGGCACACATTATTGGGCTTACGGTGGCGATTTTGGTGATGATGTTAACGATCGCCAATTTTGTATCAATGGTTTGTTGTTCCCTGACCGAACGCCACACCCCAGTTTGCATGAAGCCAAATATAGCCAACAGCACATGCAATTTACGCTAATGCCAAAAATGCCAAATGAATTTAAGCAAAATACAAATACATACAGCTTAAGTGTATTCAGCGATTACGTGTTTAGAACAACTGACAATGAAAAACTAGTTTGGCGACTACTGCAAAACGGCGTTGAAGTCGAGCAAGGTAGTGCATTGCTTATTATCGCACCGCAGAGCAGGGTCACTATTGATATAGCTCCTAGCTCAGAGTTGGCCGCGGGCGCGCAGTATCATATTAATATCGATGTTGAGTTGATTAACGATTGCAGCTTTGCACAAGCCGGTCATGTTATGGCAACAGAGCAATTTAGTGTGCCCAATAGCTCAAGCTTGAGCAAATTAGCGACCGGGCCTTTAGATCTATCAATTCAGCGCAATTGTGAATTAATTCTCAATGAGAGTGCCGACTCGATTGATATCCAAGGTGGTAATTTTGCAATTACTTTTGATCGCAAAACGGGCTTAATCGGTCAATGGGAACATGCTAATAAGACGGTCATTGTTAGAGGTTTGGAAGATAATTTTTATCGAGCGCCGCTTGATAATGACATTGGTATAAGCGAGGTTGATAACCTTGACCTCAATGCGTGGCAAGCGCGCTGGTTGCTCGCAGGCTTAGGCAAATGGCAACGCACATGCCGGCAAATACAGGCAGTCTCGTCCACTGCTGATATCCGCGTTATGTGTTTGTTTGATTATGAATATGAACACAAAGGTACAAGCACAATACAAGCGCAAACCAAGTGGGTTTATAGTGTTAATAGTATGGGTATTATTACCCTAGATATTGATGTGCATTTAAATGAAGCGCTACCGCCAATGCCTCGTATCGGACTCAGTTTAGCTATAGAAAAACAGCCACAATCACAGGTTAGTTGGTTAGGTTTAGGGCCGTTCGAAAATTACCCAGATCGCAAAGCTGCAGCCCGTTTCGGGCAATATAAATTGCCACTGAGTGAGCTTCATACCGGGTATGTTTTCCCAACTGATAATGGTTTGCGCAGTGACTGCCAAAAGCTCAACGTTAATAATTTACACGTTGTAGGTGAATTTTCCTTTGCTGCTAGTCTGTATTCTCAAGATACCTTAACAATTGCGAAACATACAAATGAGCTGGTGGCAGATGATGTTATTCACTTGCACATTGATCATTTGCATATGGGTGTGGGTGGCGATGACTCATGGAGTCCTAGTACGCACAAAGCGTATCTACTTGAGGGCAAGCAATATCGGTATTCTTTAACATTGCATACGGTATGACAAAAAGTATATTCAAAAAATTAGGCTTCACTCATCGGACTAAAAGTCCCTTTCACCCTAATATGCTTGTAAATTAATTGTTAAACTGAGTACTATGTAGGGCTAATATATGCATTATTTGCCACTCGTGAATAAGCTTACGAATCTTGGGAATTTTTGAACATGGATATTGCAAACTTGATCAATCAATTGACAAAAAAGCACATAAAGAAAACAGTAATTTTGGCTGCTTTGTGCTTTTTACCGCTGGGACAAAGCCACGCCGGTTGGGAGGTTTCTTGGATAGAGCGTTTCGACGGCGAAGGCGTTAATTGGAATAATTGGACGGCGCAGATTCAAGCTAATTATAATAATGAAATTCAATGTTACACGGATGACGAAACCTCTGAACAACGCAATTTTGAAGTGTCAGATGGCACCCTTAAAATTACGGCACGTAGGCAAAACATTAACTGCCCGGGTCAAAATGGGGTAAATCGTCCTTGGACGTCAGGTCGGATTAATAGTAAAGACAAAGCTGAGTTTTTATATGGGCGTATTGAAGCTCGCCTTCGTTTTTCAGAATTAAGAGGTGGTACTTGGCCAGCCTTTTGGATGTTGGAAAATCGCATTGCAGAAGACCCTTTTAAAGGAGATAACGACAACGTTGGTTGGCCTAACCCTGGCGCCGGAGAAATTGATGTTTGGGAGTGGTATGCCAACTCTGGTGATCGCTACATTACCAATTTTTTCAATGTAGGTAACTGTGGTGGTGAAATTCGACCTACTTATGCTGGTGGCGCAAATGATGTCATGGCGTTTCATACTTATGGTATTGAATGGACTGCGGACGACATCACATTTTTTATGGATGACACTATTGTAGCTCAACACGATTTATCAAACTGTTCTCAATATGAAGAGCCGATGTTTGTTTTGCTAAATGTAGCAATGGGCGGCTCATTAGGCGGAAATATTGACCCACAATTAAATGCTGCGACTATGGAAATTGATTATGTAGCTCATTGTGTTGCGAGCGATGCAAACGAATGGCAGCAGTGCAATGAAAGTACACCAGTTGCGCTAGATGATGACAATGACGGGATTATCAATAGTTTGGACCAGTGCCCAAATACGCCGCTGAATGCTGAGGTTGACTCAACAGGCTGCCAATTCTTCACAGAACCACAAGAGATATCACCCGCGCCACTAAATGCGCAAAATCAGGTGATTTCACTATTTAGTGATAGCTATCAAAATATTGAGAGCGTGGACTTTAATCCTAACTGGGATCAAGGAACCATAGTAACTCAAGAGCAAATTCAAGGTGACAACGTTCTCAAATACACCGCATTGAATTATCAAGGTACCGATTTTGGTGACAACAAACAGGATGTTTCTTCGTTGGATAATCTGTACCTTAATTATTGGACACAAGATGCAATTACTCTGCAAGTCTTTGTGATCAGCCCAGGGCCAAATGAAGCATTTTTTGAAGTTGATGTCGTGCAGCAATCTTGGCAAAGCCTTGTTATACCGCTTAGTACCTATGCGAATGACGTGGATTTAACTGATGTATTTCAATTAAAAATTGTAGGTAACGGTACGGTATTCTTCGATAATATATTTTTTGGTAATGCCACCGATGCTGCCGCCGACAGCGACAGTGACGGCGTTATCGACGCCGATGATCAATGCCCGGATACCGCTGCAGGTACAGAAGTAGACAGCACCGGGTGCGCGGTTGCCGTTCCGACGCCAACACCAACACCAACGCCAACACCTGAGGCAACATCAAGCGGTGGTGCTTTGCATCTTTGGTTGCTTGTCGGTTTAATTGGAGTTGCTGCAGGAAGGCGATCTAGGTTCGTTGTTGTGAATAAACTCGGCAAACTTATTAAATAAGTCGTTGCCAATAAATAAACAATGCCAGGTATAGCTCGCAAATAGCGAGCGTTTATCTGAATAAAAAAATAAAAGCCTTAATAAAAGAGAGCTAAGCTAATGTCCAAAAGTGTTTATTTCGCGATTATTGTTGCCCTTGGGGGCTTTGTTTTCGGTTTCGATGCATCGGTTATTTCTGGTGTGATTGGATTTGTCACAACCGAGTTTAAATTGGACGAATGGCAACAGGGTATTGTGGTCAGTTCGCCTACACTTGGCGCGTTATTTGGTTCGTTGTTCGCAGGTTTTTTTGCAGACATGTTTGGTCGTAAGAAAGTAATTATAGCGATCGCATTTTTGTATGTCGTATCCGCTATTTTCTCGGCATTGGCAGTTAGCTATACCATGTTAGTTACCGCTCGAGTTATAGGAGGTATTGCGTTTGCATCCTTGGTCGTTGCACCTATTTATATTGCTGAAATTTCTCCTGCTAAAATACGCGGTAAAATGATTTCTATTAACCAACTCAATATTGTTATTGGGTTGTCGTTCGCTTATTTTGCAAATTACTATTTATTACAGCTATCCGACAGTCCGATAGCTTGGGTTAGTGCTTTGGGTATTCAAGACAATGTTTGGCGCTGGATGCTCGGCTTTGAAATTTTGCCAGCGTTTATATTTTTCGCGTTGTTGTTTACCATTCCGGAGAGTCCTCGATGGCTTGCTTTGAATAATCGGGAAGCTAAAGCTAAATCCGTTCTGTTACTCCTTAATAGCAATAACTCGGCCCAACCAACAATGTCGGATGCGCAGGCTGACGCGTTCATTGAAGAAATAAAAGCAGATCGCAAAGAGGCAGCACAGGGCAAAACAGACTCTATATTTAATTTACTCAAAAGTTTGTTTTCTAAGAAAATGCGCTTCGTGCTATTGGTTGGTCTAGTTGTCGCAATTTGCCAGCAAGCTACCGGTGTAAACGCCATTTATTTTTATGCCCCCAGTATTTTTGAACAAAGTGGCGTTGGTCAAAATGCTGCATTTTCACAAGCTATTTGGGTTGGCGTTATCAACGTCGTATTTACCATTGTTGCTATGCTATTAATTGACAGGTTAGGCCGAAAGCCACTAATGCTTATTGGTTTAGCCGGAGTTTTTATTAGCATGTCGGTGGTTTCCTATGGCTTTCACAACGCAACTTATCAGATTACCGAAACCTCTATTCAGTCTATTGAAAGTGAAGATCACCGAACCAAACTATTGCCAATTTTAGGTGAAACCTTCTCTAGTGACGTTAGCTTTAAAAACGCAACCATCGAATTGCTCGGTGCAGATGCCGCTCGTGAACATCAATCGGTGTTAATTGAAGCTGCGGTGACAATTAATTCAGTACTAGTACTTATTGGTATTCTGGGTTTTGTTGCAGCGTTCGCCGTTTCCCTTGGGCCTGTCATGTGGGTTCTACTAGCTGAGATCCTTCCGAATAGACTGCGCGGCATAGGTATTGCGTGTATTGGTGCGGTAAATAGTGCGGTTAGCTTCAGTGTGCAACTCCTATTTCCTTGGGAGTTGGCAAATCTGGGTACAGCGATGACATTTTTGATTTATGGCTTGTTGGCTATTGTCGGCTTCGTCCTGATATATAAGATGCTACCAGAAACGAAAGGCCGCTCTTTGGAAGAAATAGAAGGGGTGTTTGGCGTACGCTGAACGCGGCTATGACGCTGAGACTGACAATTAGAATGGCGCTTTAATAATCTAAACTTCGGCTATTAAACCTACCAATACCTGATAAACTACCGACGTCGCTGTTGACGTCGGTCGTTTTTTGAGGGTTACATGCCAAGCAAAGCAAGCAAAGAAACAGTAAATTCGAACGAAGAAGGTGAGCACTTATTAGAGCTTAGGCACCTTACCCTAGATGATTACGATGATATAAGAGAGTTGCAGGACGCTATATATCAGCGAGTCGGCGGTGCACTTCCTTTTAAGCAATTCAAAGCTCAAATTTCGACCTTTCCGGATGGACAAATTTGCATTGACGATAAAGGCAAAGTTGTTGCAGTAGCGTTGTCAGTCATCGTTGATTATGAACAGTTTGGCGATAAACACACCTACGAAGAAATAACCGGTGATGCTTATATCACTACCCACGATCCAAATGGCGACGTACTGTATGGCGTTGACGTTTTTGTGTCTCCCGAATATAGAGGCTTACGTTTAGGCAGACGCTTATATGAGGCACGCAAAGAATTAGTGCGTAATTTGAACTTGCGCTCCATTATGGCCGGTGGCCGTATTCCAAACTATATCCAATATGCAAAAGAACTGACACCGTACCAATATATTGAACAAGTAAAATCGAAAGACATTTTCGATCCTATTTTGACCTTTCAATTGTCAAACGGATTTGATGTAAAACAGGTCATGAAGGCTTATTTGCCTGAAGATAAAGACTCGCTTGGCTACGCGACTTTATTGCAATGGCACAATATGTACTTTGATGCCGAAAAACCCAACTTGATAGGCGGTAAGCGTTCATCGGCTCGAATTGGATGTGTACAGTGGCAAATGCGTTACTTTGAGAACGTAGAAGCATTATTGCAACAAGTAGAGTATTTTGTTGACGCATTATCTGACTATAAGTGTGATGTGGCACTGTTTCCTGAATTTTTCAATGCGCCGTTAATGGGTTTAAGCGATGGTGAAAGTTCAATCGATGCTATTTGGCACTTAGCTGAATATACAGAGGAAATCTTAACGGCTATCTCGCGCTTGTCGGTATCTTATAACATCAACATCATTGCAGGCTCAATGCCAGTTGTTGAGGACGATGAATTGTACAACGTTGCATACTTGTGTCATCGCGACGGTAGAATTGAAAGTCAGTACAAGTTGCAATTGACGCCGCATGAGAAGAAAGAGTGGATCATGAAGGGTGGCAACAAGCTGCAATCATTTGATACTGATTTCGGTAAAATTGGTATTTTAATTTGCTACGACGTTGAATTTCCTGAATTAGCTCGATTGTTATCTGAACAAGATATCCAAGTGTTGTTCGTCCCTTTTTGGACTGACACCAAAAACGGTTATCTGCGGGTGCGTCGATGTGCACAAGCTAGAGCAATTGAAAATGAATGTTATGTAGCGATTGCTGGTAGCGTTGGAAACTTGCCACAAGTAGACAATGTGGACATTCAATATGCTCAAACAGCGGTGTTTTCTCCGTCTGATTTTGCTTTCCCACATGATGCAACTGTGGCTGAAACGACACCAAATACTGAAATGACGCTCATTGTTGACCTTGATTTCGACAAGTTAACTAAGCTTCAGAATGAGGGGTCGGTGCGCAACTATTTGGATAAACGTAGAGATTTATTCAGAGTTGAATGGTTGGGCGAAAAATAGTTCATAAAAAAGTGGATATTCAGGATTAAATGAATATCCGCTATCATTTCAACTGCTGTCATAATTATCGTAATGAGTTTCCTGACACCTGTTTTCCATTGATCCAGCATCCCTTTAAACGCATGTTATCGTCTAGTAAAAGGAAGTCGGCTCTATTACCACTTTTTAATTTCCCAATATCTTCAATCCCTAACAGACGCGCTGGAACTTGGCTCGCCATATTAAGGACGTTTGCAAGTAGGTCGTCTGCGTTATTCCATCTAGGTTGTTGCTTTAGCAAATCATACATATTTTTAACTGCGCTGTTCATGTCCAAACACGAACCGGCGAGACTACCGTCCTCTAATGTTAATTTACCCTCCATTCTGGTGATAGTGGAATCTAGCCATGGCAAGGTTTGCAGATCTGAGCCTACATGCGCCATTGCATCGGTTACCAGCATTAAACGGTCAGCACCGATGCATTGATATGCAAGAGCGCAGTTTTGCGGGTGAACATGGTGTAAGTCAGCTATAAGTCCTGAGGTTACGCGTACGTCACTCAAAGCGATATTTATGAGTCCGGGTTCCCTAGCCGTTAATCCTGACATTGCATTAAATAAATGAGTAGTGCACGTTGCGCCAGCTTGAATAGCCCCGAGCGCTTGCTCAACAGTTGCGCCACTGTGTCCTAGTGAAACCACAACGCCTTGGGTCACTAGATCCGTAATGACATCGGGTGCTAAATTCTCCGGTGCAATAGTCACTAGAACCTTGCCAATATCACTGCGTGTGAAAGTAGCTAAATCAGTATCGCTGACTGCACGAACATAATCGCTTGGGTGAATTCCTCTCTTTTCTTTACTTAAGTTAGGACCTTCATAATGAATGCCTAAGATACCTTGTACACCTTCAGTTATCGCATCAGCAACAGCATCGGCAGCGGCTTTCATTACTTCACTACTATCTGTTATAAGCGTTGGCATCATGGCCGTTGTGCCATATTTTGAGTGGGCTTGCATCATGGTAACGAGTGTCGAAATTGAGGGTTCATAATTAAATAAAACACCGCCGCCGCCATTCACTTGTGTATCTATAAAACCAGCACAAACAAGACCGTCTAGCTCAGCGTCCGCTGTTAACGGACTTAGGTGAGCCTTTTTGATACTGCTAATTATACCGGCGTTAACTACTAAGTGCATGTTGTCGTGCATGCGCAGGCCGTCGAATAATCGCTTGGCGAAATATGTTGTCATTTAATCACTCACTTTTGTGTTTAGCAGGTTACCTCATCAGCATATTTATAATGGTAGCGCAGTGCAAAACAATAATGATAAATATTACGCTACCAAGTTTACATAAACTATTCAGTGATAGCGCATAAAGTACCTGCTTATTGAGTGTTCGATGTGCACTTTGCATTTGAAGGATATCTAAGGTGACAAAAAAAAAGTATTACATTAAGCTATCTTCATGCCTAGTGAAATGGAAATGGAAATGTTAGCTAGAAACAACACCGGTCTGATTGTCGTGGATATGCAGGGCAAACTAGCGCATCTCGTAAATGATAGTGCGCTAATATTTCACAATGTATCCAAATTAATTAGAGGCTGCACATTACTAGACCTGCCAATTTTAGTGCTGGAACAGAACCCTGAAAAACTAGGTAAAACGGCACCCGAAATCCAATCCTTATTAGCTCATTACTCTTGCATAAAAAAATACGACTTTAATGCCTGTGCAGATCCACATTTTGTTGAGAAAGTTACTAACGCAGCCGTTGAAAATTGGTTAATTTGTGGGATTGAGGCGCATGTTTGTGTATATCAAACGGCTATGGGTCTGCAACAAATGGGGAAGTCAGTTGAGTTAGTTGTCGATTGCATAGGTTCACGCCAGGATAAAAACAAACAACTCGCAGTAACCAAATTACAAAACAAAGATGTTGGCATCACTAGTGCAGAAATGTGTTTATTTGAACTTATCGGGAACTGCAACGATGCCAATTTCAACGGTTTTTTAGACATTGTTAGGTGAGCCTTTAGAGGGGATAATTCTGGTTTTTAAGAAACGTAAAACAGCCTAACTAATTTAAATAAATCTAGCGAAATTGAGATGCCTAAGGCATCACTAAAATAACAATAAAGTAATTAAAAAGGAAAAAAATGCGAATTAAACGTATGCAAAACTGGATGATCGCCGTTGCTGTTTTTAGCGCAGCACTTACCTGCGCATTTAATCTCCATTCTCAAGAGTTAACGGTTACTCAAGAAAAACAGTTACGAATATATCAGCCCAAACAGAAGAATTTAGTTTATTTAACTACCGATACGGGTTTGATAGTAATTGAGTTAGCTCCCTTCATCGCGCCCAAACACGTCGCAAAATTCAAAGCATTAGTGAATGAAGGATTCTATAATGGCTTAGACTTTTATCGAGTGATTGATGGTTTTGTCACTCAAGGTGGTGACGTAACTGAGAAGAAACCGTCGAAATACCGCGCAACCCTAGTAGCAGAATTTACACGACCATTAACTAAAGCCTCAGATTTTGTTACTGTGCAGTCGCCAGAGTTTTTAGCCCAAGAAACCGGTTTTTTGCAGGGCTTTGCCGCCGGCCGCAGTCTATCCGACCAACAAGAGTGGTTACTGCACTGTCCTGGTGCCGTGGCGATGGCAAGGAATAATGGGGCTGACTCAGCAAGTACCGATTTTTATATTGTCATTGGCCAAGCGCCTCGTCATTTAGATCGAAATATGTCGGTGTTTGGTCAGGTCATATATGGCATGGAGCATACCCAAGCCATGCGGCGCGGTAATCCTAACGTTGATGGCGGCGTTATTGCTGATGTGACGAAACGCAGTAAAATAATCAGTGCGAAATTAGGAAATAGAGTCGGTATGAGTCAACAAATTAATTTTACGCGTAACTTAGTAACAGACGATGAATTTCAAGCTCGTTTGCAAGGTGCACGGACCTTAGATAATGACTTTTTTCATTATAAAGGTAATGGTAATCTTGATGTTTGCTATTACCGCCCACGATTTACAATTGAACAGGATAAATGAGAATGGCAACTGAATTAAAGATAGATATTGTGTCGGATATATCATGCCCATGGTGCATTATCGGTTTTAAAGCACTACAAACAGCGTTAAAAGAAATAGGTCCAGACATTACAGCAAATATCGAATGGCAGCCTTTTGAACTCAATCCACAAATGCCAACCGAAGGTCAGGACATTACCGAGCATATAACTCAAAAATATCAAATTTCAGAGCAACAAGCAGATCAAAACCGTGAAGCGATTAAGCAACGTGGACTTAGCGTTGGCTATGAGTTTGGCAATAGAGGAGGAGGTCGAATTTATAATACGTTTGATGCACACCGTTTACTACATTGGGCAAAAACTCAGGGTAAACAGACTGACTTGAAGCTAGCATTATTTGATTTGTACTTTAAAGACAGCGGGAACCCAAGCGCCCATGAGCAGCTTTTAAAAATCGTTAAAAGCGTCGGTTTAGATGTCATCGAGGCGAAAAAAATATTGGATTCAGACCAATTTACAGCTGACGTTCGACAATTACAGCAGTATTATCAAAATGCAGGAGTGCAATCTGTGCCAGCAGTCATTGTCAATAATAAACATTTGATCAGCGGTGGCCAGCCCGCAGATGTATTTCAGCAGGCACTGATAAAGATTGCCCAAGAGGGCTAAACAATTTTAGCGTTTGGCGCGTATCCATTTGCTTCAAAACTAAGCGTGATGACGACAGAAATATTATTCACTATTCACTATTAGCCATTTATAAGCGCTAATAGTGACTACAATGATATTGAGTAACGATAAATACAAACGGAAATTAAAACAGACGTAATGGAAATAAACATGCAAAGAAAGATGAAAGTAGCAACGAACGCGATGTTAGCAATAGCGACCGCAGGCACATTAATGGCTTGTCAGCCAAAATTAGAGGAAGCCGCAGTGTCTGAATCACAACAGAAGAAAAGTACAGTTATCACAGTTGATTATCCTATTACGGCAAAAGGGAACGTGGTTGATACTTATTTCGGCGATCAGGTTGCCGATCCATATCGTTGGTTAGAAGATGACCGCAGTGCAGAAACTGAAGCCTGGGTAGAAACACAAAATGAAACGACACAGGATTATTTAAAGAACATCCCGTACCGCAAAGAAATAGCTAAAGTGGTGCGTGACCTGTTGGATTATGAGCGCGTATCAGCTCCTTTTACTGAGGGTGGATACACCTATTTTTACAAAAATGATGGCCTTCAAAATCAAAGCCTCGTTTATCGTTCCAAGGCCGGTGGTGAACCAACGGTTTTTATTGACCCTAACAAATTCAGTGACGACGGCACGGTATCGTTAGCGGGTTTATCATTCTCGACTGACGGTTCAATGGCAGCCTATCAAACGTCAACGGGCGGCAGTGATTGGCGCCAAGTCTATGTTATGAATACCGAAACCAAAGAGTTACTTAGTGATTCATTGATAAACGTCAAATTTAGTGGTTTGTCGTGGTACAAAAACGAAGGTATTTATTACTCAAGTTATGATAAACCAAAGGGGTCAGAACTTAGTCAGAAGACCGATCAGCATAAACTGTTTTATCACAAAATTGGCAATACGCAAGCTAATGATCTTAAGATATATGGCCATAACGATGCTGAAAAGCACCGCTATATTGGTGCTCAAGTCAGTGAAGATGATCGCTTCTTATTGGTATCTGCGGCAAACTCAACCTCAGGTAACCGAGCATTTTTAAAAGATCTGTCTAATCCGAATGCGGGTTGGCAAGCGATTATCGAAACAATAGGTAGTGATGTTTCGATGCTCACCAATAAAGGCGACAATCTTTACTTAGTGACTAACCACAATGCGCCAAATAGTAAAATTGTTGTGGTAGATGTGAAGTCACCGAGTGTTGAGAATTGGAAAGACCTGATCCCACAAACTGACAATGTATTGTCGCCTAGCACTGCCGGCGGGTATATTTTCGCAGAATATATGGTCGATGCCATTTCTAAGGTCTATCAATACAACTTAGAAGGTGAACAATTACGTACAATTGAGCTGCCAGGTATCGGTTCTGCTGGTTTTGGCGGTGACAAATTAGACGTAACAACTAGTTACTACACATTCAGTAATTACATAACGCCACCCTCTATCTACTCACTAGATATTGCAACTGGTGAGTCGACATTATTTAACAAGCCAGCGTCGAAGTTTGACGGTTCTAAGTTCGTGTCTAAACAAGTATTCTATAAATCAAAGGACGGTACCGAAGTACCGATGATCATTACGCATCATAAAGACACTGAACTGAACGGCAAAAACCCAACAATGCTATATGGCTACGGCGGGTTCAATGTAAGCTTAACACCTAATTTTAGCTCTACGGTTGCAGCTTGGCTCGAATTAGGCGGCGTTTACGCAGTACCTAATATTCGTGGTGGCGGTGAGTACGGCAAAGCATGGCACAAAGCGGGTACACAAATGCAAAAGCAGAACGTATTTGATGACTTTATTGCAGCTGCTGAGTATCTCATCGATAAGCACTACACAAGCAGCGATTACCTTGCCCTGCGCGGCGGTTCTAACGGTGGTTTGCTAGTCGGCGCAGTGATGACCCAACGTCCAACATTGGCGAAAGTAGCTTTACCTGCGGTTGGTGTATTGGACATGTTGCGCTACCACACATTTACGGCCGGCGCTGGTTGGGCTTATGATTACGGTACGTCGGAGCAAAGTGAAGAAATGTATAAGTACATGAAAGCTTATTCACCAGTTCACAATGTGAAATCAGGTGTTGAATATCCGGCTACTATGATCACGACGGCGGATCATGATGACCGAGTGGTGCCAGCACATTCATTCAAATTTGCTGCCGTATTACAGGAATTCCAAGACGGTTATAATCCAGTACTTATTCGCATAGAAACCGATGCAGGTCATGGTGCAGGCACACCAATAAGCAAAACTATTGAGCAGTATGCTGATATTTATGGTTTTGTGTTGTATAACATGGGTATTGAAAAGTTAACATTAAGATAATTGACTAGTAATAATGAGCTTAAAAAAGCCAGTTTAAAGACGCTGTGACAATTTTATGGGTACATTTCGTTAAGTTACGAAGTTGTGCCCATACTTTCAATATTAAGTGGTTTTTATGGATGGTGTCGAATGTTAAGCATGTATATTACATTCACTCAATTCAATTGCCAATCCACCCATATGTATTGTATTGCTATTTTAACATTACGGTGTCAAAGGCTGTTAATATGCTAAAACACCTCTATATCATCTATGAAGAAAAGCACTAGCCAATGAAATACATCTCACTACAATCGACCGCATATACAGTGGCCTTAGTCATAGCTTCAGTTTTCTCCATTACTTACCTAACACTCCCCAGTATGCCCGACCTACGCGAGTATGTGCTGAAGGCGCAAAGCTATGATGTTGAGGTTATGCGCGATGGTTTGGGTATTCCTCATATTTACGGCAAGAAAGACGTTGATACCGCATTTGGTCTGGGTTATGTGCAAAGTGAAGACGACTTTGAAACGCTTCAGTCGGTGTTACTCGCAACCAGAGGGACATTGGCTGCTGAAATAGGATACGGGGCTGCCCAGACGGATTTTGTTGTCCAATTTATGGGCGTATGGGACGCTGTTAACGAAAATTATGATAAACAAGTACCAGATAAAATTAAACAGATAGCACAAGCCTATGCGGACGGTGTAAACCTTTATTCTGCAGAAAATCCAGAGCAAGTCAGTCGTTATTTTTTACCAGTAACCGGCAAAGATATTGTCGCGGGCTTCACCTTTAAAATGCCCATGTTTTATGGATTTGATAAGATTCTAGGTGACTTAGTTAACTCTGTTGAGGCTCCCGAGTTTGCCCCGTTGCAAAATGCACTTATTTGGCAACCCGCTAAAACATTGCCCATCGGTAGTCAAGGTATTGCCGTCGCTCCGCATCGTTCAGAAGACGGGCTCACTCATTTACTAATTAATAGTCATCAACCTCTTACTGGTCCGGTCGCTTGGTATGAAGCACGTTTGCATAGTGATGAAGGTTGGAACATGGTCGGCTCTACATTCCCTGGTGCGCCCGTTATTATTCATGGGCATAATAATAACTTGGGTTGGTCTAATACAGTGAATAAACCTGATTTAGTCGATATTTACCAGTTGACGATTAACCCCAAAAATGACGATCAATATTGGTTAGATGGAAGCTGGAAAGCGTTTCACATAAAGACCGCTAAAATGACCATAAAGTTGTTCGGTCCGCTGAGGTGGACAGTTAACAAAGAAATCAAAGTATCCGAGCATGGACCGATGATGGAGACTGATAAAGGTTCATTTGCCCTGCGTTGGTCAGGTATGAACGAAGTTGGCACTTTACAGTTTATGTTTGCGGCAAATAAAGCCACTAACAAGCAAGAATTTGAAGATGCATTGAAATTGAATACCATGCCCAGTATAAATTTTATATATGCAGATAGGGCTGGCAATATTGCACACTACTACAATGCGAAGTTTCCCAAACGCATCGATGGATGGCAATGGGATAAAATTTTACCAGGCGATCGTTCTGATTTAATTTGGACTGAATTTCATGCTTTTTCAGCGATGCCAAAAACCGTCAATCCGAGTTCTGGTTTAGTATATAATGCCAACAATACACCTTGGATAGCGACCGATGGCGATGACGACGCACAAGAAAATGAATATCCTGAGTCAATGGGGATTGAGACCTCTGTTACTAATCGAGCATTACAAATTGAAGAAAAACTAAAAGGTGTAAAGAAAATATCAAAAGGGCTTTTTAAGGAAGTGAAGTACGACCTTTCATACCACCCAAAGTCTTATCAAATCATCGCATTAAAGACATGGCTAAGCCAGCAAGCGAGCGAGGGTTTAAGTCAAATTGAACTAGACGCACTTAATTCATTACGCAACTGGAACTTTTCAACGCACAAGGATAATAAGCAGGCTGCTCTGGCCGTTCTGACAATGACTCCTATACAAAAAGCGAGTGGTGCATCAGTAGAGATGGAAGAGGTTACTCAAGCCTTCAAAACCGCGGTCGCTCAACTGGTCAAACATCAGGGCAGTTATGAAGTGCCATACGGTGATGTATATCGCTTGCAACGTGGTGAAAAAAATCTACCAATTAGTGGCGGCCCCGATATTTTGCGAGCAGTTTATGGCCGGGAAATGGACAACGATGGCCAAATTGAAAATATTGCGGGTGACGGTTTTATGATGTTCGTGTCTTGGGATAAAAATGGTGTGGTTCAAAGCGAAGCTATTCATCAGTATGGTTCTGCTACTAAGGACAGCACTTCAGTGCATTACAACGACCAAATGGACATGTTTGTTGCGCAAAAAGAGCGGCTAGTCTTGTTTGAAAGGGCTGAATTAGAAAAGCAGGTGGAGCGTCGCTATCGACCAGGTGCTCAATAAGATTGAGTAATAACTATGGTCTGTTCGTAATCTTATGTTACTTGCGTAAAGTCGCATTTGTTGCATACGCTTAGCATAAGGTTTAACCTTTCTCTAATATGAATTTGTAGCCGAAAATCAAGAATGTTCCCATGCCTCGATTAGTTACTGCTTTTAATAAACACCGCTTATTTAGCTATTGGTTCTTAATTTACTTAGCTATTTTTTGCAATATCACTTTTTCTGTTCATGCCAGCGCGCAATCTATCCCGACTATTAACGTCTCTCAAAAATATCAAACTGGCGAAGTCAAATTGGACGGGGAGTGGGGTTTTTACTGGGGTGAATGGTTGCCATTAGATGAGATAGATAGCAATAAGTACCTGATCCAAACTATTCCTAAGTTGGATTTTTTAACGAATATTGTCAAAAATGATGACGGGAATTCGCCGCCTTTTGTATATGGCTACGGCACTTATCTTCTGAAAATTGATGGGCTACAGGGAGTATTTCAACAACCCGCTATTCACATGCGCAGTGTCAGTGATGCATGGCAAGCTTGGTGGGTAAATGTCGATGGAAGTAGTCGATATCTTGGTGAGTCAGGTAAAATATCCAGAGATGGTAATAACCAGCAACATCGCTATAGGACGACAATCTTAGATTTACCTGCCGATAGTAGCAAGGGCACCTTGGTTATTTACCTGTCGAGTCATACGTCTAGCCGAGCGGGTTTATTCGCGGTACCAGTGATACAAGAACATGAGCAAGTAAGCCGAGGTATCTATATCGATTTAGCGAATAGAATCTTACTTGTTGGTGTTGGTCTTTTTGTGGTGATGCAAAATCTGATTTTTTATGTTCAACGTCCAAAGGAAAAAACATTAATATTGTTAGTTATATTCGGCCTTGCCGGATTAATGAGAGGCTTAGTATCTTCGGACTATTTTTATGTGTTCGTAGGAGACCCCAGCCACTTTTCTACTATCTCTAGACTTGAATATTTGTTGATTATTTGGCCAGCGGTAGCGGGCGTGCATTTCTTCGCAAATCTTTGTCCGTTTAGAGGAGATAAACAGTTTGTACAATTTAATTATGGCATATTGATACTCACTATTATGGCAACTTGGTTGTTACCTATGCAGACAATTATGCTCTATTTGTTTGTATATCAGACTGTTTTGTTATTTATTGCGACCAGTGTTCTGGTGATCGTTGCTAATGGCATTATAAAAAGGATGCCGGGCTCGCAGTCATTAATGATGAGTCTGCTGCCGTTAATATTGGCAGTGTGTAATGACATATACGCGACTTATGCTAGCCAATATAATTTGTTTGTTACTGAGTATGCTTTGTTTTTATTCTTTTTTATGCAATCTCAAATTCATGCATCGCATTATTTAAGTGCGCTGGAAACCGCACAACACCTGAGTAATCATCTGCAGCAAGAAATAGGTCTTAAAACTGAAGAGTTATCTGTTCGTAATCAAATGCTCGAAACTAGAGCGATTGATTTAGAACAGCAGCGAAATAAAATAAAACAACTGTCACAAATTGATCATCTAACTGGATTGCTTAATAGGCAGACATTAGATGAATACTCACAAAATCAGTTTAAGCATAGTCAAGATAATCAACTTCCGCTATCTGTTATCATGATGGATATTGATAATTTTAAGAGTATAAACGATCAATTTGGGCATGGAGTCGGCGACGATTGCCTGAAGTTTGTTGCTCTTTATTTAGCCACTAGTGGGCTGCGTAAACTCGATATTGTGGCTCGTTATGGTGGTGAGGAAATATTAATATTATTACCTAATACTGATTTAGTTGCGGCTGAAATTATAACGAGACGCATTTGTGAAGGTCTCAGCAGTAAATCAGTTGTTGGCGATCATCCCCCAATAACATTAACGGCAAGCTTTGGTGTTGCCGAGCGCATGATTAGCAATGTAAATCGCATTGAAGACCTTATCGATGAAGCAGATAAGGCTCTGTATAGCGCAAAGAAAAGCGGAAAAAACCGGGTTGAAGTTGCAGATATGCCCAGACAATAGATTCCAGTTAAGTCAACAAATAATGTGTTCATATCAGCAATGAGGTTCGGTGACTTTTATACTATGTACTGCACTAGACTTCTTAATAATATGCTAAAAGAATGATCCCAATACAATCTGCATGCTATTATTTCATTACGTTTTATCCAAACCTAACTAAGTGCTATGTACGACATTCCCCAAATTGATTTAAAAGGCAAAGTATCATCTTCAGAGTGGCAAACAAGAGTAGAGTTAGCAGCGTGCTATCGACTATTGGTTTTGCACGGATGGGATGATTTAATTCACACCCATGTGTCAGCGCGTATCCCTGGTACTGAAGACTTACTCATCAATGCGTTTGGACTCGCTTTTGAAGAAGTAACGGCGTCTAATTTAGTTAAGATTGATATTGAAGGTAATGTAATTGATAAAGAATCCCCATTCTCTATTAACCCTGCTGGTTTTACAATTCATAGTGCAGTGCATATATCGCGGCCTGAGGCGCAATGTGCTTTGCATCTTCATCATGCAGACGCCATTGCTGTTGCAAGTGATAAAGCCGGGTTACAACCGTATAGCCAATACTCAGCCTTTGCCTTAGCTAGTATAAGTTACCATGATTACGAGGGCTTGGCGGTTAACCCTGACGAGATTAAACGACTACAAACTAATTTAGGTAACGCTAACTTTATGCTGCTTCGAAATCATGGTGTATTAACTATGGGAAATACGATAGGTGACGCGTTTATGCATATGTATGACTTGCTTCGCGCTTGTGAAATACAAGTAAAAATGCAGACCACCAATAATCCGTTAACAACCGTGAATCAATCCATTATCGATGATATTAAAGCACAAGCGAATATTGTGCATACCGGCTTAACCGGCGGACAAAAAGCTTGGCCGGCAATGATGCGCAGAGTAAAACGTGCTTATCCAGAGTTTGATTCGTAAGTACAAGAACATAAAATAAAATAACACCGACTCGCGTTCATCCTATAAGACGATGGTCCAAAAAGTAACTTATTGTGAGAAATAAAAATGAAAGTAACCCATGTAGAAATTTTCGATATTCATTGTCCTGAGCGCACGTCCTGGCATCCTGTTTTTGTGCGCGTACATACAGATGAGGGTATTCATGGGCTTGGCGAGGCAGGATTAGCTTATGATTGGGGGCATAGTGCGGCAGCTGCCATGGTCAAGGAAATAGTCGAAGCCGTTCTGATTGGTTTCGACCCATTCAAAACTGAATTGTTGTGGTCTCGTATGTTACGTGAAAGCTTTTGGGGCTTAGGCGGCGGACCTGTTCTATATGCAGCAATGAGCGCCATTGATACTGCTCTGTGGGATATTAAAGGTAAGGCATTAAATGTGCCTGTGTATCAGCTATTAGGCGGCAAAACGAATGATAACCTGCGAACCTATGCCAGCCAGTTGCAGTTCGATTGGAGTCAAGACTGCATTAAAATGCTAACCCCCGACGATTATGCCCGAGCTGCTAGTAAAGCAATGGCAGAGGGCTATGATGCGGTCAAAGTTGATCCTATTGTGTACGATGCAAATGGTGACTCGAGTTATGACCGCACAAAGCTATTTACACCAAAACAGATGAAGTTGTTTGGTGATCGTATGCGCGCTATTCGCAAAGAAGTGGGTGACGATGTTGATATTATTTTTGAAGCACACTCGCTGATGGGATGTGCCTCGGCTATTCAAATGGGCTCGATTGTTGAAGAGGTGGGGTGCATGATGTATGAAGAACCCGTGAGCTATCTAAATTCGGCAGTACACAAAAAGGTATCTGAGAATGTAAAAGTACCTATTGCTGGTGGTGAACGTTTGTATCATCGCTGGGATGCTAGGCCTTATTTTGAAGATCAGAGCATTGATGTATTACAACCAGATGTTGGATTGTGTGGCGGCTTTACCGAAGCGAAAAAAGTGTGTGACTATGCTGATGTATACGACATAAGAATACAGGCGCATGTGTGTGGTGGCCCTGTGGCAACGGCTGCGTCATTACAATTAGAAGCGGCTATTCCAAACTTTCTAATTCACGAGCATCACACTTACGCAATAAAATCATGGAACAGAGAACTGTGTATTCAAGATTACCAACCTGTTAATGGCAAATTTAAAGTGCCTGATTTACCGGGTATTGGTATTGAATTAAATGACAAAATTGTGAAGCGTTCCCCACATGTAACCGTCAGATAAGCTGCCTATTGTAGCTAATCACTCGTCTTAGCTATAAGCTAATTTGACTGAACTGATAAACCCGAAAAGCGTTGTCGAAGTACAGCGCTTTTTTATGCTTGGCATCCAATAACCTTTGTTCAACCAGTTGATCCAGCACTTCAAAACTCTGTTGCCAATAATTTTCGTAACTCAGTGACAACTGACACAGCGGAAAGTTACTCGCTAACATAACATTAGCTACCCCAAACACATCAATACAATGCAATAAAACTGCTTGGATTTGAACTTTATCATAACTGCGTTCAATCATTTCAAAGCCCGAACATTTTACGTAAATGTTAGGCAACTGAGCTAATAATTGAGTATTGATTTTCCAGTCATTAAAGACTGCATTGAGTTGTCCATTAAGGTCAAATGCCGTTGGCGCAAAGCCAGCGTGATCAAGCACCAGTTTTAACTTTGGAAGGCGCTGAAAAAAACTAAAAACCTGCACCACCAACTCACGATTGTTAACATCGCATTGAAGTTCAAATATGCCATTGTATGTCGCTAAAATGCCTAAATTTATAAAAGAATTTGTATTCTCTAACAACGTTGTTATACGCTGTGCATGCTGTTTTTCGACGGCTTTCTGATATAGGTCTGTTGTCTGTTCAATGTTTTCTAACGGTTCTAATATATGGCGAATACCAACGGCACTTTGCTGTTGTAATTGCTTATCTAGTTCAGTTATAAACTCCGCTGGTTCAAGGGTAATATCTATGAAGCCGATGGAACGCTGTGGTAGGCTAGCTCGCTGCTCTACATTCACAAGCTCACGATGCCCTTTTTTATTGTCAAAACCAGCCTCAATATGTACATAACCAGCAATTGAAAAGCCGGTTTGCTTTTGTAAATCGCTATCACTATAGCTATTACAAATACGTTTTTTATCAGGCCATTCAGGGGGGAACTCAGGCTTTAGCCAGTCATATTCGCCGTGCTTTAAATCAAATAAATGGACGTGAGGATCAATAATATTTTTCATACATCAACCTGCTGTATAGCCGCCATCCATTACTTGCAAAGACCCGGTCACAAAACTAGCGTCCTCTGATGCTAAGAAATAAGCCATAGCCGCTACTTCTTCAGGTTGTCCAATGCGACCTAATGGCTGTATTGCCGCTTCTTGCGCATGAACGTCGGCCTTATCAGCGCCACTTTGCTCGCAGTATTGGTCAATAGCATTGTGATATAGCGGGGTTTCTATTGTTCCTGGACATAATGCATTCGCGCGAATATTGAATTTTGCATAATCCAAAGCCGTCGTTTTGGCCATTGATGCTAATGCGTGTTTACTTAAGCCATAGGCGAAAGAGTTTGTCTTAGCGACAAGCGCTTGCTCCGAGGCAATATATAGAATAACGCCCTTGCCATTGGATTTCATTGAAGGCAGTACTGCCTGCGTCGCTGAAAATGCACCCTTCACATTTAGATTAAACAACGCTAACAATTCAGCTTCTGAAGTAGCCTCAATATTTGCAGAAAAATGTTTGCCTGCATTACATATCAGTAAGTTTATGCTGTGTTTATTCGCAATATCGGCAATGACACTGCAAACAGCTGAATGATTTGTCACATCGCATTCAACAAATTGGCCATGAATACCAGGTTGAATATCTAAGTTGAACACGTTAAATCCATTCGCTTCAAACTTAGCCGCAATTGCTAGGCCTATTCCGGAACTGCCGCCCGTAAGTACAAGTGTTTTTTGCATCTTGATATCTTCACTACTATTAATGGTATTTAGGGAATATTAACAAGATCCCGGATATGAGACGAGTATGACTTAATTGGCTGCGTATTCAAAACTGCTGACATAAATTTCCAGTTTAAATGCTAACAAAGCTGCGCAGGCATTCATTATTCATCCTCTAATATACTTCAGCTAATGCAGCTAATGCAGCTAATGCTTCAGTTGCGCCACAACAAACCAATCCATACTAGGGATATAACTGGATACTAAGTATTGACCTTTCACAGCAGCGTTATTGACATAGTTGAATGGTTGAGGTGCAAGCAACGTTCGTGCTGTCTGTGCAGAATACAGTTGCTCTAAATTAAATTGACCGGCCATTTTAGGATTGGGGTGAACCTGAACTTTACCGACACTATCAACTAGAAATAGCTCGCCATATTTATTCAAAGGCGACTTAGCCAACGTTTTAATAACCCCGTTAAATGAAGTTGCTATACCGGAAAGACCCTTCCCGTTTGGCTGTCGATAGTTAACATAAAGGTCGACACGATTTTTATTTTTGTCATGATAAACACTAATAAGGTTTTGCTCATCACTTTCTAAGTAAGCAAAATACCACGTATCAATTTCGGGTACTAAAACACGTAAAAAACCCTCGTGATTCCAATATTTATTGCTTTGTGTATCGGCAAAAGATGCACTAGTGAGCTCGTATTCGCTGACCAAATAACGTAGCTTACTTACTAATGTATGTTCGCCTGCGAGTGAAAACCCGTCATCGACCCATTGGTGAATATGCGTGTCGTTGGCAATTGTATTGGCTAGCATCTTCATACTAGAAATTCGTTTGTCGATGGTGCCAGCAATGTTTTGCATTGTCAGTGCGACAACGGATCCAGCATTATCATTAGCATAAAGCTTATCTGACACTTGCTCAGCTGAATGCACAACAAACGCGAAGTAGGATAGGCTGAAAAGGATAGTCACTCTAATTAATGTAACGTTAATTGTGTTTTTTGAACCCATGTCTTGATGCAGCCTTTAATGAAAAGTTAGGAATTAGTATGTTTGTAAATATTGAATTAAAACCACTAGTCTTGGTATTGAATGTACTTAGTTGCTAGCCGCTCTAAAAATAGACTTTCCATTATTGATAGTCTCTAACACCTTAATATCTTTTATAGAGCCGGTAGGAACTAGCAGTGGATTTTTATCTAATATCACCATATCAGCTTGTTTACCTATTTCCAAAGAGCCTTTTATGTTCTCCTCAAAATGTTGATATGCACTCCACAACGTCATCGCTTTGAGTGCCTCCAGCGGTTTGATTTTGTGGTTTGATCCTAGTACTTGATTTGTTCTTGTTGTGCGGTTTACGGCACTATCTAAAATTCTCATCGCGTTTGGAAAGGTTACGGGTGCGTCTGAGTGAATAGTAAATTTTGTACCCTCACCTAAAAACCAACCGGTAGGCGAAATGTTCTGTGCTCGCTCAATACCTGCAACAGAATCTCTATGCCAGTCACCCCAGTAAAAAGTGTGCATTGGATAAAGAGCAGGAAATATTCCTAATTCTTTTAGCGTTTTAACTTGGTCTTTGCGGGTGAACTGACCATGTATCATAACAGTACGATGGTCGTAATCTTTCAATGAAGGCTGAAGTTGTCCCACCAGTTTTATTAACTGATCGATCGCAGCATCGCCGTTAGTGTGAACTAGCAATTGCCATTTATTATCGAAAGCTAGTTTCATCCATGCTAATGCCTCTTCATCTGAAAATGCGGGGTAGCCCTTATACTCAGCATTTTGTCCACTGGGTGCCTTGAAGTAGGGCTGAGTAAACCACGCAGTTTTTCCTTGAGGTGAACCGTCAAGGGTCAGTTTTACACCACCAATCCTAAAACCATGAGTGTATTCAGATGACATCAGATTGTCATGGAGTATCGGTGCATCGCCGACCGCAGCGATATCAGGGTAAGCAATAATATCTACATCAAAACCGGTTGAGCCCGCTATTTTTGGCAATATATCAAGTGTTGCTAAATCAGTCTTGCCTTCTTGGACAGTGGTGAAACCATTTGAAACATATCTATGTTCAGCGGCTTTATAAAGCTTTACTAAGTCTTCATCGGTAAAGTCAGGGATGAGTTTGAAAAAAAGCATAAAATGAGCATTTTCCTGCATCACACCATTAGGTGTTTTGCCGTCAGTCTCTCTTTCAATAATACCTCCTGGAGGGTCTTGGCTTTCAGAAGAAATACCCATTAATTCAAGGGCTTTACTGTTATAAACACCTAAATGCCCTGACTGATGCATAATAACAATGGGTATTGTCGCAGAAACAGCATCTAAATCATGGCGTGTAGGATGGCGTTTTTCTTTTAGCTGAGAATCATCGTAGTTAAATCCTATTGCAACATTGTAGTCTTTGACAATAGGCGACGTTTGTATGTAATGACGCATCGTTGTTTGTAAGTCGATAATAGTATTAACTGATCCATCGGGAAATGGTAATAGATTGGCCACAATCGCTTGGGTACCGACACCTGCAAAATGACTATGTGCGTCTATAAAACCAGGCACAACTGTCTTTCCATTCAAATCGACTATTTCGGTGTCTGCGTTCTTATATTTTAGTATTTTGTCATCAGTACCTACATCTAAAATTAATCCATTTTTTATGGCTAGGGCTTCAGAAAAGGGCGCTACATCATTCATTGTAATTACATTACCATTTATATAAATGGATTCTGCATAAGCATTTGGTTCTTGATGGCAAGATGCGCTCAAAAGAATAAGAGCTATTGGTAAAAAAGTTTTTAAAAGTATATTCAAAGGTCTTTCCTTAGCTAAAAGAATAATCTCTAGTCGTGTAATTCTACTGCATATTTTTTGGCAATTTAGCAGTACTCAATTCTTCTATCGGACAGGGCTTAGCAATGCCAAATCCTTGTGAATAATGAACACCGATTTCAGTTAACTTTAATTCGATATCACGATTTTCGACAAATTCCGCTACCGTCTTTTTACCCATCACTGTTATTTCAAAGCATATCTGAGCTTTTCAGTCATTGCAGCCAACAGACTGCAACGACTGAAACGCGGTTTATTCGTACTTTTTAAACCAAGCCAAAATATTCTCAATTTTGCCTACTAAACGTGATGGCCTGCTCGCTATGCTGTGAGATGAACCTGGTACTTTAACCAATACAGTATCTACCTTTAGCAGCTTGAGCGCTTGATAATACTGCTCAGTCTCGGACATTGGAGTTCGTTTATCTTCAACCCCTGTTATTAACATCGTTGGTGTTACTACATTGCCTACTAATGACAATGGTGAGCGCTCCCAATAATGTTCAACTTCTTCCCACGGCATGCCCGGGAATTGATAGGGAATTTGATACATACCGCTGTCGGCGGTAAGCACCTTCGATAACCAATTAATAACCGGCTTCGCCACTACTGCAGCTTTAAAGCGGTCGGTTAACCCAATAGCATAAGCGGTTGCAATACCACCAGCAGAACCACCGGTAATATAGAGTCGTTCGGGTGTAACTAAACCTTTTTCAATAAGTGCGTCGATACCCGACATGTGATCAGAAAAGTCATATTTTGACGAATATTTGTTTTGCAGCAAAAGTGCGAAGCGCTCGCCATAGCCAGTGCTTCCTCGGTGGTTGTTGTAAAATACGATATAACCTTCTGTGGCCATACGTTGCAACTCAGCCGAGAAGTGAGGGCCATAGGCCAAATGTGGACCACCGTGAATTTCAGTAATTAATGGATACTTTTTGGTGTCGTCATAATCAGGTGGCAAAATATACCAACCATGAATTTCTTCACCGTCAATCGATGAGGCGTAAGTAAACTGTTCAATAGCACCTAATGTTTTATGGCCTAATAAGTCTTCATTTAATTGCGTCAGTTGTTTTTGTTTATTGCCTTGCTGAGCATAAATATCCGCGGGACGGTCATGTCTTCCTTTGGTGAATGCAAGCGTATTGTTGGCATAACTAAAAGTACCACTGGTATAAGGTCTACCGAGTGTTGTGCCGCTAAGGCCAGAGGTAACGTTGCTATGCGCTGCACTCGACAACGTCACATAATCAATTTGCGTAATGCCTCGGAGCATTTGTTGATAATAGAGTCCCGAGTTGTCTTTCCAATGAAAATTAGACAATGAGTTATCGACGTCAGCTGACAAATTCCGATCATTTTTGCCATTCACCTCCATTACATGCAAATAGGTGTTTCGATACGCTAGCTTTTTATCATCGCGTTTTGAGTAGGCGACGTATTTGCCGTTAGGGGATACGCTTGGGTTGCTTTCACTGCCAGCAGCCTTGGTCAGTTGAGTGAATTTACCACCCATATCGACAGCAAAAATATCTGATTCACCAGGCTCATACTCCCAGTTAGCTGAACGGTTAGCGGAAAAGTAGATATGTTGGCTATCGGCGCCCCAGCTCAGTGAACCGCGATGGTGGTAGTTACCTGATGACAGTTGCCTAGCAGTGCCACCCTCGGCAGGTACAACGAAGATTTGAGTGAATACAGGGTCAAGCACGCCTTGACCATCAGCTTGATATCTCGCTTTGGTAATATATTCGAATGGCTCTGACCACTTAGCCCCTTTTGGTTTTGCTGGCATATTCACCTTAAACGGTTTTTCGTCCGACTTGACGTTCATGGTAAAAGCGATCGTTTTGCCATCAGGTGCCCAAGCTATAGATGATGGAGAAGCCTCTACGTTGGTGATCAGCGCAGTTTGACCAGTGTCCATCCAACGCACATACAATTGCGGTCTTCCTTCTGAATTTGAAACGAAAGCCAAACGTTTACCGTCGGGCGACCAACGGGCAGAATAGTGATTCTTTTGTGATGAAACAATCGGACGATGGCTTTCACCCTTAGCATCGACAATCCACACACTTGAACGGGTGCTGTCAGTCATGATGTCATTTGATCGGCGCACGTAAACGATATCTTTGCCATTCGGTGATACTTGAGGATCAGTTGCGTACTCGAGCTCGAAAATATCCTCTGCTTGAAAGTGAGAATGCGCAATACCGTCTAGCTTTTGGCTAGCTGAAGCAGCCGGCTCTGCTTCTTTTGCTTGCAACATACCGATAGCAAATGTAGCGCTCAGTAAAAGAAAACGTGCTACAACTGAATATGGTAAAAACGTTTGTGGTTTTTTTGCAGTTTGCCTTGCTACCTTTGCATTAATGCTTAGCTTCATTATTACTATTATCCCTAAACCGTTTATATGCATGCAAAGCTGCCCAAATGCGACTTTCACATGCTACCTATTATTATTGAAACTTTACCTAGACCATAAATGATCACTGATTCAGTGCCAACTATTTTCGATAAATTCTTAAGAAATTCATTTAACTTAAGTTGAATGCTAATCAACTACTGACTCATTCACCTTATTTATTCCTGTTATCAATACCTTGTTGGATACTAGGATCTAGGTAATATAGGTAATACATTAAAAAATGAGGCTTCGGTAATTCATGACAGCGCAATTTAATACTTTTATTCCACCTGTTAGAACATTGATGGGCCCAGGTCCTTCAGATGTTGACCCGCGCATATTAAACGCACTTTCACGTCCAACGGTTGGGCACTTAGATCCTGCGTTTATTCAACTGATGGACGAAGTGAAATTATTACTACAATACGCTTTCCAAACTGAAAACCAGCTAACTATGCCAGTCTCCGCGCCGGGCTCTGCGGGAATGGAATCTGTCTTTGTCAATTTATTAGAACCTGGCGACAAAGTAATAGTGTGTCAAAACGGTGTGTTCGGTGGCCGTATGCAGCAAAACGTTACTCGTTGTGGTGCAACTGCCGTCATGGTGCAAGACGATTGGAGTAAGCCAACGGACCTGCATAAATTGGAAGACGCCCTAAAAGCCAATCCCGATGCTAAAGCAGTTGCTTTTGTGCATGCAGAAACATCAACCGGTGTGCGCAACGATGCAAAGGCGCTTTGCGCTTTAGCGAAACAATATGACTGTTTAACCATAGTCGATGCGGTAACGTCTTTAGGTGGCATTGAACTTGACGTACATGGATGGCAAATAGATGCTATTTATTCAGGCACACAAAAATGCTTATCTTGCGTACCGGGTTTATCTCCTATTTCATTTAGTCAACAAGCCGTTGATGTTATCAAAAACCGCAAAACCAAGGTGCAAAGTTGGTTCCTAGATATGGAACTTGTTATGGCCTACTGGGGGCAAGGGGGAAAACGCGCTTACCACCATACCGCACCGGTCAATAGTATATATGCCTTGCATGAATCATTGCGGATTTTACACAATGAAGGTTTGCAAGCGGCTTGGCAGCGTCATACTGATATGCACTTGGCACTCAAAGCGGGTCTTGAAAATATAGGTCTTGAGTTTATGGTTGAAGCAACCTATCGCTTACCGCAGCTTAATTTGGTGGGTATTCCTGATGGGGTTGACGATGCCAAAATCCGTGGTCAATTGCTCAATGAATTTGACCTGGAAATTGGTGCTGGTTTGGGTGAACTAGCAGGAAAAGCATGGCGCATAGGCTTAATGGGATACGGCAGCAATAGAAAGAATGTAGATTACTGCGTTAACGCATTAACCTCTGTTCTAAAACGCTAATTAGATTGAGTCATATTTGGGCTAAGTTCCCCTAAAGCTATATTTCAAAGTAATTGGTAAAGCACTTATACAATTGTGTACCGCCTAGTACACTGGCAGATGGAAAGTGCAATATCGGTATCAAATCACATGGCGCGTTCACCAAACTAATTGCTTGCTCATCATCAAGTAAATCAATATTAAGTGCTCGCGCCATCAATTCACCTTTTTTAACAAACTGTCCTGGCTTTGCTACGTATTCAACCATGCCACCAAAACGACTATACATTATTTTATAGTCTCTTAAATAAACGGCATAACGTGTTATATTTTCGGGTTTTTGTAAGGGGGTAACGAAACATTTTTTGTATGACAAATATGAAAGGATCCCTTTGGAATCTTCTTTGCCGGCATCAAAATCGATGACTTCTTGAGAGCCCATTTCAACCGTAAACGCTTCAATCCCAAAGTCCCACTCGGAACCTGGAAAACGTTCTATCAATGAATCTGTTAAAGACCACCAAGGACAAAATGTGGCTTCATCTAAGGCCCCAGAAAACACGTTATTGATTAAGATTACATGAGGAATATTGAAATACTTGGCTGATTCTCTCGCATACTCAGGAACATAGATGTGTCGCGTAGAAACAGGTCCGTTGTGAAGGTCTAAAACGATATCGGCTTCTAGTGCCATGAGTTGCAATTTTAGGTTTAAGCACTCGGCGAGTCCAAGTCCCCACTCATTGTTCAACCTTTCTTCAATCGAAGCTCTTAGTTTACTGCGATATTCTTGCTTTAATTCACTGATGTCCATATCAGGTTGTATTTTGTCGGCAAATTCAGAAATTAAACCTTTATTGTAATGGTAAGCCCTATTCCAGTTTTGGCCATTAACCGGATCGAAACGCCCCAGCGTATACTCCCCTGACTTTAAATTACTGCCCACTGGGTTGCAGTTGGGAACCAAAGTAACCTCTCCCCGCAGCGGGGCACCTTGCAGTTCTTTAAGAAGATGCAGGAGTACAACGTTTCCTTGAACCTCCGCACCGTGTATTGAGCTTTGGATATATACTTTAGGACCAGGTACATTGCTGACGAACTTATAAACGGGTACGTTTAAATTTCTCCCTGAGGCGTTTTGTGCGACAACAAGATATTCTTTAGAAAACTTTACTTTCAATGATGACATTAGGCTTAAACATTCTGGGGAAGCGCATCCCGTCAGTGTAAAATAGTGTCCTACTTAGTCAAGGTTTTAAAAATATTTGACTAATTACGCCGAGTTAAAGCTGATTAAAATTTAAATTGATCTTGGTGATAGTCATATAACATTTTGTGTGACTAGCCAGCGCTATGTCAGCATGCTATTTTTTGCACATAAACTCAGCGTGTTTTCGTGCCTTGTTTTTTGAACAGGGTTATGAATAGGGCTTCATTATGGCTATGAATATAAATAGCCCTATCGGCGCTTTTCGACAAAACTCTCCTTGTGATTAAACAACAATTGGCTCAACAACTTTTAAAAGGAAAATTCGAATGACCAAATCTAAACAGCTATTTAGTACTATTTCATCCAAGGGAGAACTTTCACTCTCATTAGTTGAAGTTGATATACCTAGGCCAAAACCTCACGAAGTTGTTATTAAAATTGAAGCTGCGCCAATCAATCCATCTGATATGTGGCCAATGTTCGGTCCAGCTGACTTGCGCGCAGCCAGCTTTTCTGACGATGATAAAACGCTTAAAGCACCGTTACATGAAGGCATGCTCTCAAGAATAAAACCACGTATAGACCAGACATTACCCATCGGTAATGAAGGTGCAGGAACGGTTGTTGCTGCAGGTGACAGCCCTCAGGCTCAGGCTTTAATGGGTAAAACAGTTGCTATTCTCTCTGGGGCAACCTACAGCGAATATTGCTGTGTACCAGTTCAAGCTTGCATTGTGCACAACGAGGACACAACAGCAAAGCAGGCGGCATCATCTTTTGTCAATCCGTTAACGGCGCTGTGTATGATTGAGACTATGCGTCAGGAGGGTCACAAGGCGTTAGTGCACACAGCGGCAGCTTCAAGTTTGGGCATTATGCTGAATAAAGTATGCATTCAGGCTGGCATTGCTTTGGTAAATATTGTTCGTAAGCAAGAACAAGTCGATATATTGAAAGCCTTGGGGGCGAAGTACGTTCTTAATTCAAGCGATGACAATTTTAAGAAGGATCTATACAAGGCCATTGATGCGACCGGTGCAACATTAGCATTTGACGCGATTGGTGGTGGCACGTTAGTGAGTGATATTTTAACGGCAATGGAAGCGGTTGGAAGTAAAGATGCAACAGGCTTTAACACATACGGTTCTGCTGAAAACAAGCAAGTTTATATCTACGGTGGGCTGGACTTTTCGCCTAGTGTTTTAAACCGAGCGTATGGCATGACTTGGGGGATCGGTGGTTGGTTGTTGATGCGCTTCTTGGGTAAGTTAGAAATTACGCAAGTATTAGCCATGCATAAACGTGTAGCTGATGAAATTAATACGACTTTTGCTTTGGATTTTAGTGACGAGATTAGCTTAGAAGAGGCTATGCAACCTGCAAACGTTGCGCGTTATAATGCGAAGAAAACGGGTGAAAAATTCCTGATTAATCCATCTAAGTAAGTTTTTTTGGTTAGTGTTTTTAAGGGCTTCAATTGAAGCCCTTTTTATTTGCACATTTTGGTTCGAGACCGCGTATTTATCAGTGCAACGCGATTTCTGTGTTTAACTTACTAAGCTGCGGTGTTTGTACCTGGTTCTCTTCTTGGCTGAATATTGATGGTCGCTTTGCCCTTGAATCTTTGCTGAGTCGAAGTTCAAAGCGCCGCACTCTCGGTCATTCGATGTGTGCCACAATGTCATTTTGCTAACACTACATGTCTTTAGGAAAAACTACGTTCTCAGGATACTTGGCAGTGATTGTAGAAAAAAAGCGATAAACCTTTTGCATATCATCATCGAAATTACCGTCACTCAAAAATACAGGACCAAACACAATGCGTTTACGCGCAAAATCAAAGCCAATTAATACGACGTGAGCTTTGGCTTGATGCGCAATCGCTAAAAATCCGGTTTTCCAAGGGAATTTGGGCGACCGAGTTCCTTCTGGAGCAACGGCTAAAATCATTTTTTCTTGTGCGTTGAATTGAGTTACTACTTCACCAACTACCCCATGAGCTGATTTTCGATCAACGGGTATGCCGCCAATTAATTCAAGCAACTGCTTAACGACGGGTACAAAAATGCTGTGTTTTCCTAAAAAACGAATTTTAATTCGTAACGCAAACAACACGCTAACACCTAAAAAGAAATCCCAGTTTGAGGTGTGTGGTGCAATAGCTAATACCAGTTTAGGATGCTGCGGTAATTCCCCTTCGAATTTCCAACCTGTGACACTAAGCAGTGAGTCACCAAGCCAGCGGGTGAATTTATTACCACCTTTAGGAGGACTATTTGGATTATCAGTGATTGAGTTATTAATAACCTGCACACCCGTTGTTAAAAGTGATATCGACCTTGCTTTCATTGAGCACGGTAAAGTGCATTAACCTAGACTTCATAAAGCTGAGCTCCATCTTGTTCTCATTGCTCCATCATAGTGAGTTAACTTTACATAAACAACTTTTTAAAATGCTTGCTTGTATATAAGGCGCATGGGTAACATGTTCTATAGCGTAGCGTTAAATCTTTTAGGCAAGCGGGGAATTACACCGATAATGATCACTATGGCCAACCAGCTATTACTAGGTGACTGTTTAGCAAAAATGAACGAAATTGCCGATTCCACGGTGGATTTGATTTATTTAGACCCTCCGTTTTTTACTGAGCGTAAACATAAACTTAAAAATCGTCAGCGTACCAAAGAATTCAGTTTCGATGATATTTGGAAGCAGGAGTCGAGTTACGCGGAGTTCCTGCATCAACGTATCCTCAAAATGCGCGCCCTATTAAAGGATACAGGTAGTATTTTTGTGCATTGTGACAAAATGGCTAACCATATTGTGCGTGGTGTACTTGATGATGTGTTTGGGTCTGACTGTTTTCAGTCGGAAATTATATGGCAATACAAACGTTGGTCTAACGCTAAAAAGGGCCTTTTACCGAGCCATCAAAATATCTACTTTTATAGTAAAACCCAGGATTTTACCTTCAACAAAGTGTTTATGCCTTATTCCGAGGCAACTAATCTTGATCAAATTTTGCAGCGCAGAACCCGTGACAAGCATAATAAATCTATCTATGCACGAGACGGTCAAGGCAATATTCAACAGGCCGATGCGAAGCAAGGCGTACCTTTAAGTGACGTTTGGGACATTCCTTACCTGAATCCAAAGGCAAAAGAGCGGGTGGGTTATCCAACTCAAAAGCCATTGCTATTATTAGAGCGTATTATTGACCTTGTCACTAACGAAAATGATCTGGTGCTAGACCCTTTTTGTGGCAGCGGAACAACGTGTATAGCGGCAAGTTTAGCGAATAGAAAATATATCGGAATCGACCAGTCAGAGGACGCAATCCAGCTCTCGCAAGCCAGGCTAGATAATCCAATTAAAACTGAATCTATCTTAATGAAGAAAGGGCGCAAAGCATTTGAAAATGCAAATGTAGATGCGTTGCAATGTTTAGTCGGGATTGAGTATAACCCCGTGCATAGAAATCAGGGTATCGATGCTATCTTAGTTGAGCATCATAAAGGTACGCCTGTGTTAGTGAAAATACAAAAGGGTGGTGAAACGTTGCAACAAGCTGAGCAATTATTGCGCAATGCGTTGAAGGTTAAAGCATCGAAAATGGGCTTTTTGATACAGACTCAGCCTGCGCAGGAAGAGCATAAAGTTGACCCTAAACCAAACACATATAAACAGGGTCTACCAGATCAAGATGTAAGTGCTACCGTCCATATAATTGAAACTGTTGAACTTAGTATTAAGCGAAGTATCAATAACTTCCTGTAACCATATGTCTTCAATGCCGCTCCGCGGGGGTATATGTGCTCAGAGAGTCTTTGATGGCATTGTTTGTAAACCACGTTTTTTTATTATGTAAGTCTAAAGGAAGAAGGTATTGATATATTTATTTGCAACAACGTTGCTATGGGCATTTTCATTTAGTTTGATCGGTGTTTATTTAGCTGGCCAAGTTGACGCTTGGTTTTCTGTATTAATGCGGGTTGCATTGGCAGTGCTTATATTTTTACCTTTTTTAAAGTGTCGTCACGTTTCAAAATCACTGGTCATTAAATTGATGGGTATTGGTGCGATACAGTTGGGTGCTATGTATGGTTTTTATTATCATTCCTTCTTGTTCTTGACTGTACCAGAAGTGTTATTGTTCACTGTAATGACACCATTAATAGTCACCCTTTTAAATGATGCATTAGACAAACGGTTTAATCCTTTATTCTTTATTGCGGCCGCAGTCGCCACGCTAGGCGCAATTACTATTCGCTATGATGGCCTTAGTGGCGATTTTGTTATTGGGTTTTTTATTGTGCAGGGTGCAAACTTATGTTTTGCAAGCGGCCAAGTGTTTTATAAGCGAATAATGGCTAACGAACCAAATCTTTCACAGCATACTGTTTTTGGATATTTTTTCATTGGTGCTTTTCTAGTTGCGGCAGTTTCTTTTGCATTATTTGGGGATGTATCAAAGCTACCGCAGACAACTTTGCAGTGGAGCATATTAACGTATTTAGGAATTGTAGCATCGGGTGTTGGCTATTTTGCTTGGAACAAGGGAGCGACACAAGTCAATGTTGGAGCCCTAGCTGTAATGAATAATCTACTCATACCCGCAGGAATTCTCGTTAATGTGTTAATTTGGAATCGTGATGCCGACATTGTTCGATTGAGCATTGGCTCAGGCATTATTTTACTGGCTCTTCTAATTAACCAGAAAATCTTTCCAAATCGTAGAATGAAGGCGTTAAGTTAACGCTTAGGTTAAGCATTATTTATCGGCTTATTTTGCGCTCAAGTAATTTGTTGCGTCGATCGATTGAACTCGCACCAGAAAGGTGACATTCAAGGTTTGCCTTCAATTTGAAAATTTGAGTTAAAAGTTAACGGTAGAGTTGTTCGAGCATAAACCCCTTCGGTCACCACAAATTTCATACTGATATTCGACTCCACTCGTGAATCAATAATGATTTACCGCATCTGTATCTTAATTATGCCATACGTCCTTGAGCCTTATTTTTCTGGAATAAAAACCGGATAAAAAGAGCCATAAAGATTGGTTGCCGAATTTTTTGTTAACTCAAGGAAAATGAGCATGAAATATACGGAAAAAATAGTTAAAACAGCTTACTGAATGCTCCTTGTTATTCCTTTAGCAAGACCAGCGGGGGGGGGGGCTATTTTGAACCAGCAATAGTGCACCTATATAACACAATTACCGCCTTTTGATGTCAGGTTTTTTTACAGTTCATATCTACCCTAAATTCAAATTTATAATAACTCATTGAATTATATTGTTTTAATATTATTGGTATGATTAATGCTGTTATGTTCGAAAAGAATCAAAGCTAAATATTAATTTAAATTACAAAGGAAGAAATAAGATGTTAAAAAAATT
Organism: Glaciecola sp.; assembly: GCA_034112105.1. Lineage (GTDB taxonomy): Bacteria > Pseudomonadota > Gammaproteobacteria > Enterobacterales > Alteromonadaceae > Glaciecola. The sequence goes on from JAWUVZ010000009.1 coordinate 58,280, forward strand.
ACAACTAACATTAGGTGCCTTACTTTTTTCGGTGCTATGCGCAGCTCCTGCGCAAGCTCACCTAATCGCTATCGGATACTCAGACAACGGTGACGGAACGATCGATGTGTATGGGGAGCAGTGGCATGGTAATACATCTCCTTCTTTCAACCTTCAGGGTGGATTGACATTCACAAATGCTAATACAGCAGCCGTTGTTACCGCTCTTTGGAACAGCTTCGTAAATAGCCAAACCGCGGCACAGCTTGGTTTGGAGGAGTACCTTAAATTTGGAGGCGTTTCGGATAAAAACGACTGGTATGTCGCAAGGAACATAGCATTAACAAATGGTACGTGGAATATTACACAAAACGGGAATGACGTTTACTCCAAGTTTTCAAGTGGAAGCAGCTATCAGGATACGTACTCTCAGATTAGCAGCGTGCCAGCGCCAGCCCCTCTTGCTCTTTTAGGTTTAGGCCTTGTGGGACTTGGCTTCGCACGACGCAGAAAAGCGTAACAATATCCCATGTCCGCAAGCCTCACTTCACTTCGGTGGGGCTTTTTTTACCTAATTGTGCTTACAGTGCTGCAGGGCTTAAGTTTAAATCCTAAATCTCATCCACTAATAACCATCGCAAAGACGTTCAAATTCTCCCCCCCAATAAAAACTAGAAACACGCCCCTTGCTACATGCAACGCACAAAGTTAACATAATCCTACTACAATCAACGAACACGCTATCGAACAATGAACCACATCAACAGCCTATTTTTCATCGTTGTTTTGTTTTGCATAAATCCACCACTAGTACTCGCCAACGATATTCCTGAGCTAGAAGCAGTGCGACTGCAATCGGTCGGTGAAAAGATTTATGAAAATGAAACCGGCAGCAATCCTGAGCATCTAATCGCTTGGAACAATGGTGAAGCTTTTGCGAGTTTGGGCTTGGGTCACTTCATTTGGTTTCCAAAAAATACGGATAGCCCGTTCACCGAAACGTTTCCGAGCTTGTTGCACTATTTACAGACACAAAACGTCGCTATTCCGATGTGGTTGCAGCAAAATCAATATTGCCCATGGCAAACTAAGCAAGACTTCACTGATGCGAAAAATAGCAAACAAATGCAAGAACTAAGAAGCTTATTAGCTTCTACGTTTGAACATCAGGTTGCCTTTATACACCAGCGCATGCGTCGTTCTTTGCCGCTGATGTTAGCTGAAGTTGATAATGCAAAAATTCAAAGTGTCGTCACCACTCGATTTCAAGCTCTAGCCGCGACCGAATTAGGCATGTATTCCCTAATTGATTACGTTAACTTTAAGGGTGA
>JAWUVZ010000010.1:0-22168 GCA_034112105.1 Glaciecola sp.
AGAAGTACTTACGGTACTGTATTTAGAGCGCCTAGCATCAGCGATTTGTTTGGTGGTCAGGTAGATAGCTTCCCAACATACAATGACCCATGTGTACCTATCGCTGGCGCTGCATTGAATCCTGGTTGTGCTCAAACAGGCGTTCAAACCGACAGCCAAGTATTGGCACGTGTTGGTGGTAACCCGAACCTTAAGCCAGAAACAGGCGATACATTTACTGTAGGTGTTGTTTGGAACCCTTCATTTGGCGACCACGACATTACGGTTATTGCTGATTACTGGAAGATTTCATTGGAAGCGGGTATTAGTTCACTAGGTGTTCAATTTACTCTTGACCAGTGTTACATCGAGCAAGTTGATGCAGCTTGTGCTTTAGTTACTCGTAATTCTGATTATTCAATTAACAACATTATTGATGCTCAGTTGAACGTTTCTGAAGAAACTGCTGCTGGTATCGATACTGAGTTTAAGTGGAGCTACCCGAGTGAATTTGGTAACTTGAATGCGGCTCTTTTCTGGACTCACCTTTAAGCACGTGAACAAGGTCAGTGCTCTGGTAACCCAGTTGATGACTGCGTTGGCCGTTATGCTGGTGCAGCATTCGCAGAAGACAAAGCTAACATTAGTCTTCAGTGGACAATGGACGAGTGGTCTGTAAGTTACTTAGGTGAATATATCAGTGGTTTGGAAGGCGCAAATGCATTTGGTTTAGATTATGTGCAGCAAATTCCATCACAGTTCTACTCTGATATCGTTGCTAACTATACTTATGACGAAAGCATAACTATCCCAGCTGGTATAACTAACATTCATGATGAAGCACCTCCGGTCATGGAGACTGGTTTTAACGGAAAAACTGATCCGTCAACTTACCGTATGTTTGGACAAGGTTACTTCCTACGTGTAAAGTATTCTTTCCAGTAAATAGTTACTGTTAACTGTAAAATGATAAGGGCCGCTTTTAGCGGCCCTTTTTTTATTCATGTTTTTGACTGTGTTTTATTTATTAGTGGTGTGCAACACGCATATCATTTTGTCTTTCGTGAATGAGAAACATGACTTCTAAAAGCAATCTACTGGTTGCTTTAAACGTCATATCCTATGCAAGTAATAACTAGCCCCCACCAAATACGACTACTTCACTTCCCTCTTCCAATACTGAGTATTGCGCCATTACTTTATTAAACATACTGCTTTGTAAGTATGTATTTAGCCATCGTTTGACGTTTACATAAGACGACTGCACATACCACTGACGTTCAACTTTCGCAAATTGGCGGATAAAGGGGAGTATTGCGATGTCTGCTAAGCTTTCCCGTTCGCCAAAAATATAAGCATGTGCGCTTAAACGTTTTTCTAAATCTTGGATGTGTACTTCGCAGGCCTCCCTGCATTCATTTAAATTAGGTTCATGATAGCGTTTAGCCGCTTTATAACGCTCTATACAGGGTTTAAATTCACTATCATATACATTAATAAATGCTAATAAATCAGAAAGATTACACAATAAATTATCTGGGTCACTTTTACTCAAACTCCATAACATCACATCGAGACTTTCATCAATAATGTGTGAAGGAGCTACAACTAGAATAGGCACAGTGCCTTTTGGAGACGCGTTAAGCATTGCTAACGGTTTATTAGTTAGCTTAACGTCACGCAGTTCAACCGCTTCTTTTGACTTGATAATTGCTAGCCTGGCGCGCATTGCAAAAGGGCAATGCCGAAGGGAATATAAAATAGGTAAGGTCATTTACATTATCCTCATGTTAGGTTTAATTTTTACCGATATCACTGCTTAATCGTAATATTCTAACATCAACTCACTTTATCGGTATAAAGAGCGCAAATATACAGGTAAAATCCCCGCAAAGTTAATGCAGCGTAATATTGGTTATAAGTGATAAAGATGAGCTCAAATATTGAATTATTAGCGCCCGGTGGCGATGTCGACGCAATTAAAGCAGCAATTATCGCGGGTGCTGATGCCGTTTATTGTGGTTTAGATAGCTTTAATGCGCGTAACCGTGCTTCCAATATCTCATTTGATGAACTCGTGGGCGTTATTCGTTTAGCCCATCAATATGATTGCGAAATATTTTTGACTTTAAATATTGTTATTTTAGAACGCGAATTCAAAACCATGGCTAAATTATTGAGCAAGCTAGCTAACACCACGTTAGACGGTGTCATTGTTCAAGATATTGGTATGTTTTATTTGATTAGAAAATATTTCCCTACCTTAGACATTCACGCATCAACTCAAATGACCACTCACAATGTTGGGCAAATCCCTTTCCTCAAGAAACTAGGGGCGTCGCGTATTAATTTATCAAGAGAATTGAACCTACGTGAAATTACCGATATGGCGGCCATAGCGACACAGCACGAGATATTAACTGAAGTCTTTGTTCACGGCTCACTTTGTGTTGCATTCTCCGGTTTATGTTATTCAAGCTCTGCCAGTGTGGGTAATTCAGGAAACCGTGGTCGTTGCAGCCAAGCGTGCAGAGAAGAATATGAAACGACGGAGACCGGCAACAACTTCCCACTCAATATTAAAGACAATTCAGCCTTTTTCGACCTACCCGCATTAGTTGATGCAGGCGTTCATTCATTCAAAATTGAAGGACGAATTAAAGGGGCGAGTTATGTGCATACAGTAGTAGATAGTTTCCGTAAACAAATTGATGGGTATTTAGAAACGGGTGATTTAACACAAGACGGCGAACGACTGTATAAAGTGTTTAATCGTGATTTAACCAATGCATTTTTACGCGGCGACTTAAATCAATCGATGTTTATTGAAAATCCGCGAGATAATTCAACCAATCACGTGTTAGCGGCAAAAAATGCAATATCCGTGGTACAAATCTATGATGCAAAACAAGAACTACAGCAAGAGAGAGATGAAATTAATGCGACTGTTTTTGACAAAATAAAACACTTAAGCATTGTAAAAGGGTCATTAACCTTGCACTTTAGTGGCCAGGTCGGGTTGCCGTTAACAATAGTAGCTGTTATTAAAGAAGATGGACTATTGCTAGGTTCTCCCATCAATACTCGAACAATAACCTTGCAGTCAAACCAATTATTAATTAGCAGTAAGGAGGCGAACATTGATATAGCGGCACTTGATAAGCGTTTTAAAAGCTTCAACAACGCTCATTATACACTCAACACGATTGATGCTGAGGCTGTGGCGCCAAATATGAGTTTAGTATTTAGTTCACTTACCGCACTTAAAAACGAATTAGCCCTTATATTAAACGACGGTGCGCCAATACTACCAGAAGTAGTATTGCCAAAGCTTGAGAAGAATCCAAAAGCAGACCTCGATATTTCACCTAAGTTGTCGCTATTAATTTGCGACCAAAGCGACATACATTTAGCCGAAGTTACCGGCGCTGACATTTACTTTAAGTTACCCGATGCTTATAAACGCGGCTGCACCGAGTATGTTGATTTTCTGGCAGATAATCCGCGGTTGATCCCATGGTTTCCGCCTGTCTTAATTGGCAAAGATTACGATGTTGCTCTGACTATTTTAGAACAAGTCAGACCAAAACTAATTGTAACTAATAACACCGGCATTGCGCATCGAGCCTTTGAGTTAGGCATTGAGTGGATTGCTGGGCCATTCTTAAACACCACAAATTCGTATGCGCTTTTAGCTATGCAAGAAACCTTTAATTGCAGTGGTGCGTTTATTTCTAACGAAATTAACAGACAGCAAATTCAGACTATTACACGCCCAAAAAACTTTAAAATGATGTATAGCATTTACCACCCTATCTTATTGATGACAAGTCGCCAGTGTTTCTTCCAACAAAGTGTTGGCTGTGAGAAACCGCGCATCGACAATGGCTGTATGCTGTCTTGTGACAAATCTACCAGCATCACTAATCTGAAGGGCGATTCATTTGCTATCGACAAACAAAAAGCAGGCTACCCAAGTATTTATAATCAAGACCAGTTTATGAATATGGAAATTATTACCGATCTAGCACCTATGTTTGACAGCTTCATGGTCGACTTAACTAACATAGGCGCAGGTGATAAAAGCTCTCCGGATAAAATCCAACTTATAGGTCAGTTTGAACAACTCCTGAGCGGCAACCAGACTGTCGAAGCTAACCTAAACACACTAGTGCCGCAATCAACCAATGTGCAATACCATAATGGTTTATAAGACATGTAATGTGTGCTCTTATATTTGCCCAATAACGCTCTTGATTAGATGACGTCTCTTGATTAGATGACGTCTCTTTACTTAAAGTAAAGAAACTGTCCTACTAGTCGTCTACAACTCATTCTTTATATTGAGTATAGTAGGCGCTAATTACTCAAAATTGCGACTGATTTGCTTCAAATTAAGAAAAATCGACGATTTTCATTAGCGTTGCCGATAGCTTAGGTATACGTATGTATTCAAATTTAGTCTGGGTCTACAAGCGGTATCATTCTATGATATCGGTTCTCAACGAGGAAAAATAATTTTATATGATTGAAAGTTCGGTGCACAAACCAGCCATAGACAACCTTCAAGCTCAGCTAGACGCTCATCCGACACTGATGGATGCCTATGCTCAGGTCGAGCCTATTATACTGCAGATTTTTGGCGCACAGCGTATGAGCTTGTTTCAACGCAGACGTCAGCATCAAGACCTCGTCGCTCGCTTTAAAACAGGCAAAGAAACGCGACAGATTAAAGTGCCTATAAGTCCGCTTTCTATTGCCGGCTATGTAGCTTTAGCGCAACGTCCACTTGTTATTGATGACCCGTATAATGGTGAACAACTAGCTTCAGTGCATCCAAGACTGAGATTTGCAGGGCAATTCGATAAATCGGGTACCTTCAGGACTCAAAATATATTGTGTGTTCCGGTCATTAATGCAGATGTGTTAATGGGAGTTATGCAAATTATTAATAAAACTGACTCCTCATTCAACGAAAAAGACGTTGAAATTGCGGTCAGAGTTGCACAAATATTAGGCGATAAGTTTCGTTATGAATTAGGTGGTACAAAACATCAATTCGAATACTTAATACATAGAGGACTTACGTCACAGAAAACTATCGACGAGCTTTCTGAAAACCAAGCAACAACTAAACAAGTTATCCAGCGTCTTATATCAGAACATCGTATTGCCGAAGATGAAATCGGCAATGCGATATCGGTGCACTACCAAGTGCCTTATATCGGGTATATGCCTGACAAGTACCACTTGTATCAAAGTGATAGCAGACTCAATCTATCTTATTTAAAACGTAATCATGTGGCCGTGGTATCGGACGCGAATGACAACCCCATTGTGCTGATGGCAGAACCAAATAATGCCACGCTATTAATGGAAATCGAAAGTGCATTGGGTATCGATAGTTATGAAATTGCTGTTGGTCTGCCAACGCATATTTTGCAATACCTAGGCGCTAACGTTGGTGGTTCGGGATCTGGCGATCTAGACGAAATTCTTGATGAAATTGGTACTACCGGTGAAGAGACAGAAGATCTGGGCGATGATCTCGCGGATGACGCTCCTGCCGTAGTTAGATTGGTTAGTCGAGTATTACACGATGCCAAAAGGTTAAACGCGTCTGATATTCACGTTGACCCTGAAAAAGGTGCGCCTACTCGCGTGAGGATGCGCGTTGATGGTGTTATTCGTGATATCAATCAGGTACCAGCATCTCACCACAACGCAGTGATTGCGCGAATAAAAATCATGGCCAGCATGAATATCGCAGAAAAACGCGTTCCTCAAGATGGTAAATTAACCTTTAAAATGTCGGGGCAACCTATTGAAGTGCGAGTAGCTACAATTCCGACAGTTGCGGGTGAAGGTGTTGTCATGCGTATATTGGCAACGGGCGGAGCAATGCCTATTGGCAAGATGAATTTGTCACCCCGTAATATGGGCATGTTGGAGACGATGATTAAAAATCCACATGGCATTCTTCTTGTTGTTGGCCCTACAGGTTCTGGCAAAACAACCACGCTACATGCCGTATTAGGCTATCTGAACACACCAGATAAAAAGATTTGGACCGCTGAGGATCCTGTGGAGATTACACAACCAGGATTACAACAAGTGCAAGTTGTGCCGAAAATTGGCTTTACGTTTGCCAATGCCCTCAGAGCATTCTTACGTGCCGACCCGGATATAATACTGATTGGTGAGATGCGTGATAAAGAGACCGCACATGCTGGTATTGAGGCATCCCTGACCGGTCACTTGGTATTGTCAACACTACATACAAACTCGGCGCCTGAAACTATTACCCGATTGCTTGATTTAGGCCTTGACCCAGTTAACTTCGCCGACGCTTGTGTTGGTATCTTGGCGCAACGCCTAATCAGAACAATTTGCCCTGATTGTAAAGAAACCTACAACGCGAGTGATGATGACAAAGCATTCATTCGACGCCAATATGGTGAAAGTGATCTACATGAATTGGAAATAGACTTTGATGCTGACATCGAACTGAATCGAGGGACTGGGTGCGATACATGTGGTGGCACGGGTTATAAAGGAAGAACAGGTGTTCACGAATTACTTGGCATGTCGACTGAATTAAGGGGCATGGTTTACAAAGAAGCTTCGGTTCCAGAAATGAAAGCGCAAGCGGCAAGGGATGGTATGAGAACATTAACTCAAGACGCTATTTTAAAAGTATTGAAAGGCGACACTGATATTGCTCAAGTTCAAATATTAGGAGGTCATTAGATCACCTAGCTACTTATGTAAATTGCGCCACCAATCTCGATGGTGCAAAACCATATTCTGCTTTGAAACAAGTACTAAAATATGAGGCTGAGCTAAATCCCACTTTAAACGAAGCTTCATTAATGTTGAAGCCTTTGTTCAATAGATTGATGGCTTTCTCTAACCTATATTTTTTTAAGTGCTCTTTGAAGTTATGTGCATAATATTCATTTAACCTTCTATTTAAAGTTCGCAAACAGACACTCATGTGCTGGGCTGCGATTTCACGCGTAAACGCCTCATTTGCAAAGTTATCGTCCATAACTTGATTGAAATGGATAATAAAAATCTTATCTTTTGGGTTATCAAAGGTAGCTGCTTGGGGGACATCAAGTTGATGTCGATGATATTCAGATAACTTTTCACCTACCTCTTCGGCCACTCGCTGTTGCTGTTCGACTAAAGCAGCAACGGTCAATTGCAATTCAGTTGGCCGTAACGGTTTCTCTATGATGCAATTAGCCCCCAAGCGCAGAGCGGATAATCTGAAACTATGCGCAGCCATACCGCAGCTAATTACTATCGGTATATTCTCGGTCTGTGTATTTCCTCGTATCAGCGTTAGTAGCTCCAAGGGGTCAACATCAAGTAGAATTTGGTCCAGCAAAATAACCGCCGGCTGTAAGTCCTGTATTAGTTGTATCGATTCCAAAGGTGTTGAGCAGAAAAAACATTGATAATTTGATTCCAATGCTCTGCGCATTATCATTTGACTAGTATCGTTTTGAGCGATAATCAGGACTTTCTGCTTTCCACGTTCACCAGGGGTTAGACTGATAGGCGGGGTAGCATTCTTAGCAAATTCAACCGGTTCCCCTATAGACGTATTTTGATTATGATAAAATGGAGGAACCTCAAAGGTCGCTGGCATTGATACGTAAATAACCGTTGAATAGTTGAGAGCACAGACTAGTTTCACTGAACCGTTGAACTGCGTAATAAGACGATAAATGCTAGCTAAATTTAAATCTCCTTCATTGTCTTGTGCCCGTTTAGCATGCTGAAAACGCGGATTAGTGCGCCCAGCTAAATTAATCTTATGAATTTCTTTGCTACTTATTCCGCCACCCCGCGCGGTCACACTAAAGTTAAAACAGGAAGCGTAACTATCACAACGTAAACTCACTGTTGTTTTTGCATCTGCTATTTTTGAAGCATGCAGTAACATACCTCTTACTATTTTATCTAGTGTCCCTTTGGGTATATGCAGCATACTATGACCTTGTTGTATCAAGTCCAATTGCTGCGCCTTCATGCTGAGGATCGAGTTAAGCATCATTTCGTTATCCGCAAAGACTACTTTAGTGCTGACTGCAATATCAATCGCGTTTCTTTTCTGATTGCGCAATGTAAAGTAAGCAAGTCGCTCCGCCAATTCGGATACTTTATGCCAATTGTGTTTCTTGGACTCTCTGCGCTCACCGTCTTCATTGCCGTAAAACACCGAACTATTTTGTTGTTCAAACTCTTCGTTGATAACCGTCCGAATAGTCGCACCAATATTGGTTACGCTCAGCTGCTGAAAGTTGAGAGTCTCTAATATCTCTTTTTTACGAAAATTGAGATTTTCAAATTCTATGGCTAGGGATTTGTGTTTTAACAGCAACTTTTTATAGGCCACGTAAGTCGTGGTGGCAAATGCCAATAAACTAAGGCCAACTATGACGATACATAGAATTGAGTAGATATACACATTTGAGTGATTGATTTGTTCTGTAAACATAACACTTCCCCGCACTAGCTATTAGCTTCATCCTTAAGACATATTGCTAACTTTCGACACTATAAACAACTGACCACAAGGAGTGTATATAATCAATAGCACGATTATTCAGTGATAGCTCTCCTTTTTAGATTTGGGTGCAAGTGTAAATGCCGATTTAAATCAGGGTTTGGGTGCAGGTTTAAATGTGGCTAACGTTTTTTGAGCAACTCATATCCTAAACTTATTTTACGCATCCCCCACCTAACTTACATTTTGGCAATATAGGACAAGCAGGCTTTATAGTCACTAACGCCTGCTTGGTATTTGTATAACCAAGCCTGCATGTCAGCGTTATGGGCCGCTTGAATGTCATATATATAGTCACCTAAGTAGGCGATTTCACTCGTCTCAATCTGCCATCCGTCAGCGATACTTAACAACGCTGTCGGATCTGGTTTAGCGGGGGCGTCTTCGCGCGTAATGACGATGTCGATCCCAATATTATTTCTATTCAGTTTAAGCTCTGTTGCTTGCCTACAATTCCGTGTAACAATAGCGAGAGGCAGCGCATGTCGTCGCGCGACCTCAACAAAAGCCCGAGCGCCAGGTAGCCAAACTGACGTTTGTGCATCATGTAGTTCGTGTTCAAAAACTATTCTATTAGCCTCATCTTGTCCTTTAGAGCAAGATAAGTTATCGATAAAGGTAAGAATATCATCTTTCGCAGGACAACCTATATCACGCTTTATTGCCGCGAAATCTAAGCTTGTCTCCACTAGCGTATCGTCCAAATCAAAAATAATGCCTTTAACCTGAGTAAACTGAAATTTGATAGACGACTCCCATAGAGCATTTTGCTAACAGCTTAAGTCTGACGATAAGTCGCGCGTTGTTAAAATAAGCAGGTTAAAAATTAATAAAAGCTAAATAATATATTATCACTTTTTCTGTGCAAACTATTTAGTAGTTTGAATGGATTTACAAAAATTAGCCTCAACTAAACCGAGTAAGCATCATAGCCAATAAACTGTTTATTTATACAGTTATTAATGTATAGTGTATGTAATAGTGTAATTCATTAAAAAATCATGGAGGCCAATATGGCAGTTATCACCCAGTATGTGGTTCAGCATAAAGGAGTTGAGAAATTGGTGACAACCGATAAGAAAGAGGCAGATAAATACGATAAAATGTTAGAGGTTGCAGACAATCTCAGCGCTTATTTGGCGGCAAAAGGCATTGAGCTCGATGAAGCAATCTCTGAGGAGTTAGGTATATTGTTATCTAAAAACAAAGAGTCTGTAATGAAAATAATGAAAGGTGGTGAATTGGACGGAATTCTTGAAGTCGAATCAGCCGAAGTTGTCGAATTATCTTCTGCAAAGAAAAAGAAATAATTTAATCGCAAAACTGGTTCTCACTAATGTGCATGCATCACCAAAGAAATTAGTGGGTAGCCAGATAACGCGTTAAAATAAGACTGGTTTAATGAGCAAGCTGAGTTTGTTGTACAATGAAAATCCATGTCTTAAAAGGCTTTATACAAAATATATTCTTAGTTGAGTATCCCGATAAGTGCATGTTGTTAGACGGTTGCTCTAAGGCCGATTTTAAGACAATACATGCTTTCTTTACTGATGAGCTCAAGCGTCCCCTAACTGACCTGAAAGTTGTGATTGTTACTCACATGCATCCTGACCATGCTGGTTGCGCCCATTATCTCAGGAAGATAACTGGTTGTAAAATTATCAGTTGTAAGCACGAGAAACAATGGTATCAGGGCGTGAAAGGCCGACTAGCCCACCTAATTGATATTATGCTCGCACTTTGGGTGGCGGGTAAAATGAAAAGGCCACGGCAGAATATTTGGTACCATCCGCATTTACATTCAGACGTGACATTGAGTGATGGGCAATCAATTCCCGAGTTTGTCGAATGGCAGGTAGTCGAAACTCCCGGCCATACTGATAGAGATTTATCGGTTATGCACATGCCAAGCAAACGTATTTATGTAGCTGACCTCATTGTTAAAGTAAAAAACAAACTGTCTCCTCCTTTTCCTATTTATATACCTGAGCTATACAAAACCTCCTTATTGAAGCTGCAAGCATTACAGCCTAATTCTGTCTTAATGGCTCATGCGGCTGAGTTAACGCTAGTGGACCAAGACTATGTCGATTTACTTAACAAGGCTCCAAATGAACCACAGACTAACAAAATAGCGATAATGAGGATGCTTAAAGGAAAGTTATTGAGGCAATCACTAGGACTAAGAAATAAATCTTAGCCCTGTAGCTTATAGCTATTTGCTTAGGCTGTTCCGCCTACTGTAAGTTCATCTACTTTCAGCGTCGGCTGGCCAACACCGACTGGTAATGATTGACCGTCTTTACCACAAACACCAATACCCATATCCAATGATAAATCGTTTCCTATCATCGAAATTTTTTGCATCACTTCAGGCCCATTACCAACTAGTGTCGCGCCTTTTATCGGGGTTGTTATTTTGCCATTTTCAATTAAATAAGCTTCAGAAGTTGAAAATACAAACTTGCCAGAAGTAATATCGACTTGGCCACCACCAAAATTAGGGGCATAAACCCCCCTCTCAACTGATGCAATGATGTCTTCAGGGCTATCTTCACCGGCGAGCATATAGGTATTTGTCATGCGCGGCATAGGCAAGTGTGCATAGCTTTCGCGTCGCCCATTTCCTGTGGGACTTACGCCCATCAAGGAAGCGTTGTGCTTGTCTTGCATGTAACCCTTTAAAACGCCATCTTCAATAAGCACATTGCGTTGAGTCTGCACGCCTTCGTCATCTACAGACAATGAACCACGCCGATCCACCATAGTTCCATCATCTATAACAGTGACGCCTTTCGCAGCCACCTGCTCACCGATACGACCGCTAAACGTTGAAGCCCCCTTACGATTAAAGTCCCCTTCAAGGCCATGACCAACCGCTTCATGCAGAAGCACACCAGGCCAACCACTTCCAAGAACAACAGGCATTAATCCTGCGGGTGCAGGAACAGCAGCTAAATTAACTTCAGCCATGTGAATTGCCTCATCAGCAACCTGCTCATATAAAGGTTTGTTCGTTATGCCAATGCTTTCAAAGTAATCATAAGTACGACGTCCTCCAGCCCCTGAACCTCCACGTTCTCGTTTACCCTCTTTTTCCAGTAACACAGAGCAATTTAAGCGAATAAGCGGACGAATATCGGTTGCAAAAGTACCATCAGTAGCGGCCACTAATACTTCTTCATAAACACCAGTTAAACTCACAACCACCTGGGTTGCATGAGGAGCAGCCTGCCTGATATAACGGTCTATGGTTTGTAAAAGACTAATTTTGGCGCTGTCTTGCATTGTCAAAATAGGATTTTCTTCAGTGTATAAGGATTTAAGCTGAGGGGCACTGAATCCAGCAATCTTCTGAGTACCGCCAGTAGGTGCAATTCCCCTGGCTGCCTTACAAGCGTCCTCTAAGGCACGACTTGAAATTTCATCAGAGTATGCGAACCCCGTTTTTTCACCGGATATCACGCGAACACCCACACCTCGCTCTATATTATAACTACCGTCTTTTACAATGCCATCTTCTAATACCCAGCTTTCATGCTGAGAAGATTGAAAGTATAAATCAGCAAAATTGGCTTGATGAGAAAATACATCTTCCAATAATGAAGAGAGCCTATTTTTGTCAATCCCTGAGGCAGTAAGAAGATTGTGTTCGACAGATTGGCTCAAAATGGTTTCCTATTATGTTTATGTTGTTGTATCGGCATTTCTTTGCGAATGTTAGCCAATAATGTTTTGTCATATTTAGCGGCAACCCAGCCTGCGTCAGCAGGTAGGTTAGCAAGTAATTCTCCCCATGGAGAATAAATACAACTATTTCCATAGGTTTCGCGTCCATTATTATGAACGCCAGTTTGGTCAGATGCTACTACATAACACTGATTTTCGATACTCCTGGCTTGTAGCAAAGGATGCCAGTGAGCTTCACCGGTTCGCCGAGTAAATGCACTGGGAACGACCAATACATCTAGCTGCGGCATTTTTTGAATAAGTTCAGGAAAACGAAGGTCATAACAAACTATCTGGCCTACAGTTCCCCAAGGGCTACCAAAAGTAATGACATTTTGACCAGGCAAGGTTGTCGCTGATTCTTTGTAGTCACCTGTATTGTCGTTCACACTAACATCAAATAAATGGATTTTATCATAACGACTCACGCGCACACCATCGTTGTCGTACACTAAACTCGCTGCATAAAATTTGGCTTTTGCTTCGCGGTCAGTGTCATTTTCCAACGATTTAATGGGTAAGGTACCAGCAACAATCCATTTATTATAACGTTTTGCTAGCGCGGACAATGCAGTTTGTATTGGACCGGTATCTAGAGTTTCGGCCATATCGATTTGAGCCTTATCGCGTGCCCCAAAAAAGGCAAAACACTCAGGTAAAACAACTAACTGCAATTTATTTTCAAGCTGTTTTAATTGGTGTTCAACTAGCTCAAGATTATGCTCGATATTCGGTGTCGACGTTATTTGAATAGCAACAAGATCGCTCATCATTCAGCACCGTCTTTTACTTCCATCATAAGCGTATCCTCCTCAGTTGGAGGAATGAAATTATTATATAATTCTGGCAATTCATCTCGTCGAGCAGGAAGGGCAACGTCTGTGCTTTCCCGCCCTGTTTCGATTAACATTGGTTCCTCTAAGGTACCTGTAACACTGTAGTTAACATTGGAAATAACTTTAGCCGATGTCAGCACTTGGTCTAGCGCCAATGCAGCCAAGGCTGTCGGTGGATTCACCATAAAGTAGACTAATACTGGCAGATTACCGGTAACATTAGGCGTAAAACTCACATTGTAATTAAGTTCTTTAGCTACTAAATCAGTGTAGCCATAAATTTCCATTTCACCCGCCCCACCATCGATCTTAGTATCTCGGGTATCAGCTTTACCCTCTGTAATCTGCACACTGCCCCGCATCTCGTCATAGAAAAAACCTTTAGCAAATACATCTCTGAAATCTAAACTTAGCTTGCGAACTAACGAATCTAGACTCAACAATGTAAAAATACGCGAGCCTTTATCACTCAGTTCCGTGATGTAACCATCGGATAATTCCCAATGCATTTCACCATCTAAGTAATCAAACGAAAAATCCAAAGGGGACGCTTTCCAAGTAAACGCGAAATCCATTTGGGCTTCACTGTCTTTGATACCGGAATCAAATTGAAAATCTTTCAAAAATTCACCAAAGTCATCGCTTTTTAAATCACCATTAATGAAGGTATAGTGATCTTCGTTGCGTTTATACCACTGTCCGTTTGCCCGGACATTTCCATTTGGACCGTTGATTTGAATGTCCTCTATACGCAGACCATCATCGTTAGGGAAGCTTTCAAATTTAATTTCACCTAAGCGATTACCAAATACCTGACAGTCTTTGCAATTAACCCTAATTCGGGGCAAGGATTGAGGTTCTATTTCAGGTCGAGGCTGATTGTCCTGGTCCGCCCATGTGTCGAATCGAACAAAGTCAGCATTTATCTCAATTCCCTCCTCCTCCCAGCGATTATGAAAAATGATTTGAGCTTTAGCTTCGTCGGACAAAACATCAAGTATCCAATCGTTATTCATCGTTTTCACTGTCACATTGACATCAGTGAGGGCTTGGCCCGCCAAAATTAAATTATCGGTTTCAATAAATATACGCTGTGGCCGCCCAAATATTGATTTTCTTTCTGCTGATGGCTTAGCTGAAACATCCCAGAGTAATGCCGATAGACTCTGGTACCATGTTGTTAAATTGATCGTTGGTAAATTTGCACTGATACTAAAACCCACACCTCGACCAACGAAGTCGGTTTCACCTATAGCCAAATGTGCTCGACTAAACTGCAATTCCTTATGCGGTAAAATACCGTCAAAGTGAACCTGTTCGCCAAACGACAATTTTATATTTGACGCTTGTGGATTGCCGTTAGCTCCCAGTATAATTGTTTTTTTATCACCTTCTTTTTTATCAAACGGCGTTGGTAAAATAGAGCTAACCTGATCTAATTTCGTGAACAATGTCGCCTGATAGGAAAAGTCTTTTTGCCCTATTGCAACATTAATAGACGAGCTCCATGTGCCTCGTCCCTTGACATATTCACTCAATTCACTACTTACAAACGGAACTAAAGGTGTTAGGTCCCAATTTCCATCCACGGTTACATCAAAACGATATTCACCATTACTATTAGCACCGTTGAAGTCGGCAACGATCGGTTGTCCCAGTAACGTAGCCTGTAAATCAGAAAACATGACTTTGTCATTGTCGAATCGGATTCGCCCATCTATGTTATCTAACTCTAGTAGCAAACTTGGAATTTGCACGAAATTGCCTAGCAACGTCACAATGCCGCTTGCCGATGTTTTCTGTGGAGCATCAAGAGGAATATACAAAGATAGCCTTGTGGTCAAATCATTGCTCACTAGAATATCATTAGTTAAGATTTTGCCTAGGCTCTGCGATAGACTACTATTTGCAAGCAAGCTGGAAATATCATCGCCGGAGCCATGGGCTGTTGCTTCAATAATCAGATCAGCCCCACCCACCAATAAAGGGATATAACCTTTAAGCGCTTTTACTTCTATGCCGGCAATCGTGGCGGCCGAACTTTGCATGACTAAACTCAAGTTTTCAAATGCTAAGTTGAGGTCTAAGCCATTAACGCTTGGCCAATTGCGGTCAAAAGAAAAATCGGCGTTTTGTATCGCTACATTTGCTTGAATGATACCTTGATTTTGTTTAAACGGAAATTCGCTGAACTTCCCATGCCAAAGCAACTGAGCTTGCGCTATTGTACCCTGATCATAAAAGGCATTATTGAGAAACCGACTCACGCCTTCACCAAGATAGGGGGATAATGGCAAAAACCGGCGAATATGCGACGCATCTAATTCACCAATATCCACAGCCAGAGATAAAAAGGAATGATCAACTTGATACTCAAAAGTGGGGAGAATAGAAGTTTCAGGAAGTACAATGGCACCCGACGTTGATGAAACCCGCCAAGTATCATCGACTTGATAAAATTGAATAGGTAAATCGATAGTCTCGATAATCAAGTTCTGAGGAAAAATAGTGTCAGCCGCAATCGCAATGTCCTTACCCATTATCCGAATTGCACCCCTATTTTTTTGCCAGGAAAATTCGGCGTTTAAACCTGCAACCCCTGGCACCTGCCTGCTAGCGTTCCAGTTAATGTCATGAAGTTTAAAATACGCGGCAGTACCTGTGGGTCTTTTTTGAATAGATAGGTTAGAAATAGTACTGGTGGGTTCAATTGTTTTCAATTGTTCCAGTAAATTGCTGTTGAACAATCCTACAATTGGTAACAGCGGAGTGACAGCAAAACTATCAGCGGCTTGAATTTGTAATTCACCTTGTTTAGAGAGTGAACCTTTCCAGCTTGTCGATAGTGTTTTGTCATAGACAGAGAGTAAAAGGTCGTTGACGTTAAACAGCCATTTGTTTTCCACTGGCTGGGCCACAAATACGCCGGACTCTATGCCAGTGCTTAGGTCCATTTCACCTTGCTTCCAAATAAATCTGGTCGGCTTTATGTTACCGTAAACTTTAGTAATCGACTTACGGTTAATATCAACCCAAAATTCAAAATTGGCTCTACCTTCTAGAAGTTCGCTTTCTAATGCAGAAAATTCGTTGATCCAAGGCGATACATCTAATTCATCTGCCTTTGCATAAATCGTCCCATCGAAATTGTCTGCTCGACCTTGTAGATCGATAACAAAAACCGCTGAATTAGTGGCAAGCTCAGACACAGTGATCAGTCCAGAACCTTGGTGGCGCTCCCCCTTATTTCTCCATGACAAATTAGCGAGATTGAAAGATTGGCGATTATTTGCACCACTAATTGTTACGTCACTATTAACCAATGAAAATGTTTGTAATTGCTCTAAAAAAAGCCCTTCTAAGGCGTCTAATATTGGGAAATCATTGTTTGAGCTTTGGATTTGTTGTAAATCAATATCGAGAGATAAACCATCCAAACTAAAGCTTTTTGACGATACTTGGCGAGTTAATAATGAATCCCAAAAATCAATTTCAACATAAATGTTTTGGATGTCGAGCTGGATAGGAGAGTTATCGCTTCGTTCAAGAGTAACCCCCTCAAGCACAAGCGCAGGACCGGATCCCTGCCATGAGGCAGAAATTGAAGCGATTTGCAGACCCACGCCATATTCTGTTTGTACATAGTCTTCAAAAATTTGCTTTTTGTCGTTTAATAACGGCAAAGAATAGCGCAGCAGACTCATCAAAAGCGCGAATACAACCAGCGTAATCGCGATGAGTGTCCATATCTTACGGACAAGAAAAGTTGCTACACTTGATAGTTTATTCACATCATTACCACATCAAATTTGTCTTGATGATACAACAGCTCCGTCTGTACTTTTATTTGCTTGGACACGAACACTTCCAATTCGGCCAACATGTGAGATTCTTCACCTAAAAGCGCATCCGCGACGATAGAAGATGCATAAACAACAAATTTATCGGCCTCATAA
Source organism: Glaciecola sp. (assembly GCA_034112105.1). Classification (GTDB taxonomy): domain Bacteria; phylum Pseudomonadota; class Gammaproteobacteria; order Enterobacterales; family Alteromonadaceae; genus Glaciecola. The sequence continues at coordinate 17,082 of JAWUVZ010000010.1, forward strand.
GCACGGTTCACTCTGACAATTTCACGCATAATTTCAAAACAAATTGTTTCTACCGTTTTGATACTGCCACGTCCCTTACATGCTGGACATTCACCACACAATATATGCTCGAGGCTTTCTCTGGTGCGCTTGCGGGTCATTTCAATTAAGCCCAACGCAGTAAAACCATGAATATTCGACTTCGCTCTGTCTTTGCTCATCGCTCCTTCTAGACTATGTAGGACACGCCTTTTGTGATCTTGTTCCATCATATCGATAAAATCGATGAGTATCATGCCACCTAAATTGCGCAAGCGCAGCTGTCTAGCAATCGACAATGTTGCTTCAATATTGGTATTAAAAATAGTTTCTTCTAAATTGCGATGACCAACAAAAGCCCCCGTATTAATATCAATCGTAGTCATCGCTTCGGTTTGGTCGATAATGAGATAACCACCCGATTTAAGGTCGACTCGCCTTTCCAATATCCGTTGAGCTTCATTCTCAACATCATATAGGTCGAATATAGGTCGCTCGCCCGTATAGTATTCAAGCTTGCTACTAAGTTCAGGGACGTAGTCTTTGGTGAACTGTTGTAACTCAGTAAATGATAACTTTGAATCAATCCGAATGCGGTCTAATTCTGTACCAACAAAATCACGTAATACGCGTCGTGCTAACGGTAAATCTTCGTAAAGCACGTGGGTCTGTTTAAGTTTTAGACGTGATTGAATTTTAGCCCACAAACGACGTAAGAAGTCGGCATCTTGGTGCAGTTCGGTTTCAGAAACACCTTCCGCAGCCGTGCGCAAAATAAAGCCGCCATTTTCATCACATAATGATTCGACTACGCTCTTTAAGCGCGCCCGCTCTGCTTCATCCTCGATACGTTGTGAAATTCCTACATGCGTCACATTTGGCATAAATACCAAATAGCGCGAGGGTAAAGTAATATCTGTTGTTAGGCGTGCACCTTTGGTACCAAGAGGATCTTTAACAACTTGAACAACAATGTCCTGACCATCTCTGACCAATTCTCTGATGTCTTTTTTTTCTATTACTGTTTCAGATACTTCAACTGCAATTTCATCATGCACTGCAATGTCTGAGGCATGCAGAAACGCGGCTTTATCCAAGCCTATATCGATAAAAGCTGCTTGCATGCCAGGTAAAACTCGGCTTACCTTGCCGCGATAAATATTCCCTACTAAGCCTCTTTTTGTATGCCTTTCGATATGAATTTCTTGCAGAATACCATTCTCAATTAAAGCCACTCTGGATTCTGATGGGGTTACATTAATTAACAATTCCGCGCTCATGAATGTATTCCCATTTCTGTTAACATTAATTGTGTTTCAACTAGAGGTAGTCCAACAACGTTGCTATAACTGCCATTAATTCGTTTCACAAATTTACCTCCTATACCTTGGATCGCATAACTACCAGCCTTGTCTTGAGGTTCGCCGGTTAGCCAATATGCTTGTATTTGCTGATTAGATAGACAAGTAAATTCGACTTCAGTTTCTACTACTTTCGATATTTTTTTATTTGCAGCAAACATCACTACACCCGTCATCACGATATGACGCTGTTCAGATAACTTATTTAACATAACCATACTATCATTTTGGCTTATTGGTTTACCAAAAATTTCATGTCTATAGGTAACAATAGTATCAGCCCCGATAACTATCGCATTTGGGTTTTTAAGCCATATTGCTTGGGCTTTTGAATAAGCTAAACGCTGCACAAGAGCCTCGGGTAATTCACCCTGTTGAGGCGTTTCATCGATGTCGGCCGTTTGGATTTCAAAATCGCTGATAAGGTGCGCTAGAAGTTCATGGCGACGGCTGGATGCAGACGCTAGGATGACTTTGGGTAAGTCACGCATATTCGCCATATTAGGTAACTCGAAGTAATCTGCGGTAACGTCTTAAAAACCAGAACAACCAAGGCCATAAGAATACAGAAGTGATGACTGGCCATAAAAATTCAAACCTAAACTGCGCTCCCGTTAGCCAATATTGTAACCAGTAAACAACCATGTGATAGAGCATAGACAAAATAAAGATCATAATGGCCTGTTGGACAACGCTATAGTTTCTAAAACGTTGATAGTTGGCAGCAACTAAATAAACAGGAATCACCATTGCAAAACTATGTACGCCCAAGGCGGTCCCATAAAGGATATCTAAAACGACACCACAAATAGCGGTTGCACCTAGACCAACTCGGTTAGGCAGAGCCATAGTCCAATAACATAAAATCAATAACAACCAATCGGGACGATAAACGTCGATAGATGCAGGCATCGGCATAATTTGGAGAATAAATGCGACGATAATACTTGCTGGAATAAGGGCCTGATTTAACTTCACTGTTTCTCCTCAGTCTCTTTTGCTGGTGTCGTATCAGTAAACATAGAAACTGGCGCGATCGCGCCTACTGGAGCTGTCGCTTGAGGCCAAAGTAACAACAAGTATTTTATACGATCTAGTTTTGCAAATGGTGTTGCCGTAACTTCAGCAAAAGGTCTACTTTCGTTACGTATAATTGTCGTTATTGTGCCTACTGGATAACCCTCAGGGAAAACCTCACCTAGTCCAGAAGAGACGAGTACATCGCCCTCTTCGATATCTGCGCTGTGAGGTACATGTTGGAGCTGCATCGAATCCAAACTACCATCACCAACGGCAATAAAGCGCACATTGTTACGCTCGATTCTAACGGGGATGGCATGCGTAACATCTGATATTAGTAAGACCCGACTATTGGTTGTACCGACTTCAGATATTTGGCCAACAATACCGCTGTCGTCTAATACCGACTGGCTTAGAAAAACACCATCCAAAGCGCCTTTGTTAATCACGATTTGATGACTATAGGGATTGGTATCGACGGCCATCAGTTCTGTGATCATCTTGTGCATACTGTCGCGTACTGGTGCATCGAGGAGTTTGCGTAAATTTTTATTTTCTTGCTCTAATATGCGAAAGCGCTGCAGCTGTTCGCTCATTAAAGTAACTTGGTAGGTTAATTTTTCATTATCGTTTAAGAGTCGTCGACGCGAACTAAACCGATCTGCGCTCCAACTCAGAGCAGCGCCTGGCAAGTTCGCAATGTATTGCAGCGGACTTGCTATTGAATTCAAATAAGTTCTTGCGGTGGCAAAGTTTTCCACTTTAGTATCTATTATCATAGCGCCTACTGATAGCACTAGAACGATAGCTAACCTAACAAATAAACTTGGACCACGCGCAAAAACTTCATTCATATTAAGATCAAGGCTAACGCCAGCCCTTATTCATAACTAAATAAGTCGCCACCATGTAAATCAATCATATCGAATGCTTTACCGCCGCCACGAGCGACACATGTCAGTGGATCATCAGCAATGACTACTGGAATACCGGTTTCTTCCATTAATAGTCGGTCAAGATCTTTCAACAATGCACCACCCCCAGTCAACACCATGCCACGCTCGGAAATATCCGAGGCTAGCTCAGGGGGAGACTGCTCTAACGCAACCATAACGGCGCTCACGATACCAGACAATGGCTCTTGTAGCGCTTCTAAAATTTCATTGCTGTTAAGAATAAAACCTCGTGGAACACCTTCAGCAAGATTACGACCACGAACTTCAATCTCTCTTACCTCTTCACCCGGGTATGCAGTGCCTATCTCGTGCTTAATACGCTCTGCGGTAGCTTCACCGATGAGTGAGCCGAAATTCCTACGAATATAGTTAATAATGGCTTCATCAAACTTGTCACCGCCAATTCGTACTGATGAAGAATACACCACACCATTTAACGAGATAATAGCGACTTCGGTGGTACCACCACCAATATCGACAACCATTGACCCTGTTGCTTCTGATACAGGTAATCCAGCACCAATAGCTGCCGCCATGGGCTCATCAATCAAATAAACTTCTCGAGCACCAGCGCCCAGTGCTGATTCGCGAATGGCACGGCGCTCAACTTGGGTTGAACCGCAGGGCACACAAACCAGAACACGAGGACTCGGTCTAAGAAAGTTATTGTCGTGGACTTGTTTAATAAAGTGCTGAAGCATTTTTTCAGTCACATAAAAGTCTGCAATGACGCCGTCCTTCATTGGCCGAATAGCCTTAATATTCCCCGGCGTTCTACCCAGCATTTGCTTGGCTTCACGACCTACTGCAGCCACACTTTTGGGCCCCCCCGCACGCTCTTGGCGGATCGCCACTACGGAGGGTTCATTGAGGACAATACCTTGATCCTTTATGTAGATAAGCGTATTCGCTGTACCTAAATCAATCGAAAGGTCGTTTGAGAACATGCCTCGAAGCTTTTTAAACATGGAATGCCTTTGCGTTATTTTTGTTATTTTTTGAGCCCATGAGTTCAGTTAAAAAAAGAACTCGCAAGCAGTTAGAACAGGATTATAGGGCTAATCTGATAACTTTACCAACGCATTATGATAAGGGCAAGCAACGCGTAGCAAAATTAGTCACTAATGGCTTCAATCTGGAGCTGCTGGCTGAAATCAGTCGTTAAAGACTTCGCGCCAATGGATTGTTCGGTCGTTTCCTCGGTAAAGACCAAAAGTGGCGACTGCCCCAGGACTATCATCATAAGCACCATCGTTGTTCCAATCATAGTTAAACCAATCATAAGCATCATATAACACCCCTATCTGTCCTTGATTTCCAGCTCCTGGCGCTTGTAATTCGATTGTTTGGGTTTGACCGTTAATGAAAACCCCGGTTCCTCCGAGTACGCTAGTGTGTGACGGATTTAAACTAATATTAGTAAGTGATATTTTACCTGCATCATACCTAGCGCAATTTTCATCTGGGGTAACTACAAAAGCATTACCATCAAAATGTTCAATTTGCATCAGTTGAGGAAAGTTTGAGGTTTCGGGCCCAAAGCTATTCTCTAGCAATAACCGGCCAAATCGAATTTCAACGCCTGTTGGTGATGCATCGACAGTAGTCGTAACGCTTACGTTGTCAGTATCGATGATAGTCGCGATCGAAAAATCGATATCTGAGGTGAATGGCGCGACTAATGCGTTAGCAGAACGGTTATAGAAAAAATGATCCGCATCTGATAATTGAT
>JAWUVZ010000011.1:0-16081 GCA_034112105.1 Glaciecola sp.
TATGGTGGGTATAGAAACTGAGAGCAAATATCAGCTTTGTGATTCAGTAGAAAATCTAATTTCACTCTTAGTGAATTTTACCAATGACGATTTTGAGCGTCTTAAGACAGAGTCAGCTGACGTTTTTGTGCGATATAATGAACGCCATATTGGTAAGTTCAACACCCTTTTTAATATTAAATATTAGTGAAAATATAATGGATAATGCAGATAACACCTTAAGTGAATTGCAAGCGAAGGAAAAGTTAAATAGCTTTTATAACAGGGTCATTTTAAAAAAGAATGTAATAGCTAGTTACTATCGCATGTTCAATGTTTTTAAAAGTATACTCGACAGCCATAACATCGAATTCTTTGCGCATTCAGGAACGATGCTTGGTGCGATTCGACATAAAGGTATCATTCCATGGGATGATGATGTTGATGTCATGGTGGAAGAGTGTTTTGAAGAAAAATTGCTAGCTTTAGCGCCTGAACTAGAAACTAACGGTATCAAACTGAAAGAAAGTGAGCATTCAGGTTTGCTGCAATTCTTCTGCAGTAGCAAAGATATTTGTCCTCTGGATGTTTATATGCAAATCGATGTTTTTATTGGCTTACGCATGGAGATTGATGGTGACTTATGTTTGCATTACAAAAGCGAAAATTTTAGAAAGTGGTTTGGTAAGCGCTTCATAAAGTTAGCCGATCTTTATCCTCTGCGTGAATATGACTTTGGTCCTTTAAAAGTCAAGGGGATAAGGGATTATCAAGGTTATTTTGCTAACAGTGGCTTTGCGTTAGACGAGGCGATTGTTGCCAGACATATGAACTTCGATCACTTTCTACCTGAAATTGAGGATCTAAAAAAACTGGGTGTCTATCCTATACGAGACAAAGAGCTATTGTGTCAACGCCATGAAATTGCACTTGAAGATGTTGCTGTCCCAAAAGAACTGCCAACAGCTCAGCCAACGCCTAAAAAAACAGTATTGACTTACGGTACATTTGACTTGTTTCATGTAGGGCATGTGCGCATTTTAAAGCGTTTAAAAGCACTCGGAGACCGACTAGTTGTTGGTGTTTCCAGTGATGAGTTCAATGCAATTAAAGGTAAAAAATCCTTTTACTCTTATGCAGAAAGAGCTGAAATACTGCTAGCTACTGATTTTGTTGATGAGGTTTTCCCTGAAAATTCATGGGATCAAAAACCGCACGACGTCAGCCGGTTTGGTGCGAATATATTTGGTATGGGTAGCGATTGGCGAGGCAAATTTGATGAGCTCAGCGATAAGTGCGATGTTGTATATCTTGAGCGCACTGAAGATGTGTCTACCACCGATATTAAAAAGGCCCTTGCAAATATTAATGAAGATGAAATAAAAGGCCTTGAAGCTTCGTTGCACTCTGCACTGGAGATCGTGATTAACTTGGCGTCCTCAGTTGGCAAAAGATAAGCGTTGGAAAATATAAGTAAATTATGAGTATTAAGGTTTATGTCCACATTGGGCCGCCAAAAACAGCGACTTCAGCGATACAGAATTGGATGCAACAAAACCGAAAAATTTTGATGCAGCAAAGTATTTATTATCCTAGTCATAGCCTGGACGAGAATGGTGTAAGTTCAGGTAACGTACTGAATATATTTGACCGATCTGCCGATAAAGTATTGTCAATATCCAAAGCAAAAGTTGATAAAGTGTTAGCTCAATGTGAGGAAAATAAATGCTCCGTTTTATTACTGTCGTCTGAGTTCTTCTTTTTTCAAGTTGAAGACTTATTAACTCTTATGCCTGAGGCCAAACTAATAGTTTATATTCGTTTTCCGCTAGAGGTAATCGAATCATCTTATAACCAGGCAGTAAAACGCCACAATCAGACAATACCGTTAGGCATAAGTAAAGAACCCCAAGCCTATCATTTAATTTTGCTAGAAAAAATGCTGCAAAAATTTGGGCAATCATCATTTATAATTCGCTTTTATTCTCAAGAGCTTTTTGTGGGTGGAAATATTGTATCTGATTTATTCTCAGTAATTGGTGGGAAGGAGGGCGAATTAAGTATTAGTCCTACTAAAGTTAATCCTTCATATAGTTTTCAAGCGCTCGAATTTAAGCGTTGGGTTAATTGCTTTTTGCCCTCGGAGTATCAAAATAGAGTTGACCAGCTAATGCAATCTTACTTGCAGGGAACTGAGCCATATTCGCTTATTAAACCAGCCGACTACCAAAGCTACGTTGAATGGTTTTCTTTTAAGCTAGATGCATTTTTTCAATCTTTTCCCGTTGAGGGTTATCAACAGTTTGTTGCGTCTATTAAAAATAAACCACAGAAAAAATATATTAAACAGGAAATGTCTTTAGAACAATTCTCTCTGGTAACAGATTACCTTATTGAGGCTGATGTAGGCTTAACTCAAATTTTAGGTAGAGAAGCGGGTAAATGTGAACTCGCCATTGAAAAAAGACCCGATTTTTATAAAGTGCTTAAAGATGCGATACCTACTACATATAAAATAAAGACACGAATTCGTGAATGTTACTTTTTGCTGTCGCGCATGATAAAAAAGATTTTTTTTAGTGCCGATTTAAAACAGCCACAGCAGTTGGATGTTAGGGTCACAGATTTAATAAGAATGCGGGCAATACTTAAAATTGGTGACGATATATCTGATGGTGAGGTTTTTCGTGAGATGGCTTTGTATTGTGAACAAAATGGTGAAGTAAATCTGGCGTATCGTCTAATGTTAAGAGCTAATGATCTTAGGCCAAATGGGCCCGTGATATTGACTAAAATTGCTGAGTATAAAACGCTTCTTAATATTCAGGACCGGGAGTCTTAAATTGGTGAGTATTTTTGATGATTATTTGCCTTGGACCCAGCAGCGCTTGGCCTTGAGTGATGATGTCGATCTTACCAATTACTTTTTACCGGCAATTAACGTTACCCAAGACCAAAGAATACCCATTACCAACTTAATGACCATTTTATACCCCAAGATAAAAAGGTCTGTTGATTTATCAAAAACTAAAAATAGATTTGCACTGGTTCAATGGTACGAATCTTTAGGTAAAAAGACATTCAGAATTGAGGAATTAGAGTTACTCCTCAAAAACAAAGAGTCTGAAGGTGCAAGTAAGCTGGAGCAGAGCGGAATAAACCTTGTCGGTTATGCTCGCTCAATGTCTGGTTTAGGGGATGATATTAGGGGGTTAATCATTGTTTTAGACCGCTTATGTATTCCTTATTCTGTTGTTTGCTTGGGGCATCCGTCCGATCATTTAATGTATGGAAGGGTCCCTAACGAGGTACTTAAACCCGTTTATGCTTCGTCCATATTTTGCATGAATGGTTTTGAGTTTTGTAAATTAAGTGATATTTATAAAAATCTCAGCGACAACTATGGATATATAGTTTTGCAAGCCCCTTGGGAACTTCCAAAACTGGTTGCAAAATGGGGGCCGAAACTAGAAGTTGTAGATAAAATATGGGCAATATCTAAATTTGTAGAGACGGCATTCACGAGCGCGGATTTTGACAATGTTGTTTACAACCCGCCAATAGTTGACGTGTTCACACCCAGTATCAGTAATAAAATACGGAGACAAAAACGACCATTTACTTTTTTATATGTTTTTGATGCTGCCTCTTACCTATCTCGCAAAAATCCCCAAGCTGCGGTGCAGTGTTTTCAGAAAGCATTTCAGTCAGATGAAAATGTGTGTTTAATTTTAAAAGTAAGTAATGCTGAAAGTAGTGCCGAGTTCGCAGAGCTTGAACGTAAATGTCTTTCTGATAAGCGAATTCATGTTAAGAGGCAATCTTTAAAGCCTGAACAAATAGTTAAAATGATCAATCAATGTAGTTGTTATTTATCGTTGCATAGAAGTGAAGGCTTTGGCAGAACAATAGCGCAAGCAAGCTTGTTAGCCAAGCCTGTAATAGCTACAAATTGGTCGGGAAGTACCGATATCTTACCTGATAATTGCCGCTTAAATGTGGCATATACATTAATAGCGGTAAAAGAGGGTGAGTACCCAGGTTTTGAACAACAACATTGGGCAGAGCCTGACGAAGCCGTCGCCATTGAAAAAATGAAAGAAATATACTTTGCTACTGACGCTTTGAGATTAAAAACGGGTCTTGAAAATCAAAAGTTTGCGCAGGAACGTTTCACGCCTGAGGCCAGCGTTGAGCGTTATCATGAGCAGTTTAAATATATTATGGGGCATACAGAGGATCAATAAATTACTTAGAATTTGTCGTAAATATTGGATGTTAAGCTTCAAGCTATTTGTTGCTTGCTTTCCTTTAGGTGTTAAAAAGTGGTTTCGGAAATCGCCTTATTTGACTTCAATGTACAGTCGAAATCTTCAAAAATCAGGCCTCTTTTATGGATTCCCATCTAGAAAAAAGCTCGACGTTTTATACCAGTCAAATATAAAACAACAAGACGTGAAGCTTCAACATTTCCAAGATGATAAAACGAGAAAATACAATTTTATCGTAGTTGTGAGTAAGGGTCATAATAAAGCGTTAAGCATCACAGTTGAAAGCCTGTTGCATCATTGTGAAATAGATAATATATGGATTTTGAGTGCGCCAGAGGAGTTGGCTAAATGTAAGTTAGTGATTAACGACTTTGAAAACAAATCTACTTCACTGTCAGTTGCCGTTTCGATATCTGAATTTAAAAATCTAAGTGGCAGTGCTTTTCTATTGTCGGCTGGTGATTTGATCCACAGTAAGTTGGCATCGGTTATTGATAGTATTGATGTTGATATTACTGATGTTAATGCGCCCGATTTTTTTTATTGTGATACTGATCAAGTTGTTAATCAAAAGCGAGAATCGCCTCATTTTTTCCCTGATTGGAATCCTGACCTTCACTTATCGACTGGATATGTGAAAACAGGATTGTGGGTTCGAGATATAAGGCAACTTTGCAACATTGATTATCTTCCTAGAGCTGAATTTATTGCCAGTGTGTTAGCACACTTGTGGTTAAATAAAAGGACGGAATTAAAGATTTTTCATTGTCCCTTTGTGCTAGTCCATAGAAATACAGAGGCGCTTTTTTCTTATAAAAACTACGCACAAAACATGATGCAATGTGCAGGCGAATTGATTGAGATTAAAAGTATTGACGATGAAAATAAACTATTACTAGCGTGGCCAATATCATCCCAACCTTTAGTTAGTTTAGTTATACCCACCAAAAACGGCAAAGAATTGGTAAAAGCCTGTATTGAATCGATTTTACATAAAACTAATTATCAAAATTTTGAAATATTATTAGTTGATAATAATTCGGATGATCCTGCTGCGATTCAGTATTTTAAGGAATTGGGTCAACATCCGAAGATCCGCCTGTTGGATTATCCGTTTGGTTTTAATTATTCTGCAATTAATAATTTTGCGGTCTCGCACGCTAATGGCACGGTTATTGGCCTTATCAACAATGATATAGAAGTAATAAGCCCTAATTGGCTATGTTTAATGCTTGGACAAGTTATAAGGCCTGATATTGGCTGCGTGGGTGCTAAGTTGCTTTATTCCGATGGAAGGATCCAACATGCCGGTGTGGTTTTAGGATATGGCGGAGGGGCAGGGCATGCGCATAAATATTTTCCAAGATATCATATGGGCTATCTAAATAGATTGGGCGCCACTGGCAATTACAGTGCGGTGACTGCAGCTTGTCTGCTAGTAAAAAAACACGACTATTTAGCGGTTAATGGACTAGATGAAGTCGCATTTAAAGTTGAGTTTAATGATGTTGACTTTTGCTTAAAAGTACTTGGGCTGGGCAGACGCAATATATATTGTGCGGAGGCAGAGCTTTTCCATTATGAGTCGATATCGCGAGGTTTTGACGATACTCGAGAGAAGAAAAACCGCTCTGACGGCGAGTTAGCGGCGCTAAAAGAAAGATGGGGTAAATATATTCAAGGTGATCCGGCATATAACTTGAACCTTACTTTACGCAGAGAAAACTTTTCAATCAAAGAGGAAAGTGAAGTTGGTTCTGGTCATTGAGAAAGACAGATGGAGCAACTGGTTATTTGATTGTTATGCCATTTGACTTCTGGTAACGCTGAGTGTGAATAGCTTTGTGTACCCATGCTGCATAGTCCTGAGGTTGGCATTGTGCCTTTGCCTCCAACATATGGGGACCCATAGAGCGCAGAGTAAGGTTCTAATATTATCTTACCTTCGAAGGTAACTTCGCTTCCTACTCTAAGCCATCCTGTGCCCGTTGAATCAGCTTTGTAAGCTTTAAATGAGGGATACCAGCCAGTAAATATACGATTTTCTTTTAACAAGGTTATGTGTTCTGTTGTTATTTTAATTGTGGTAGCCAATCCGAGTACTCCAATACCAAAGGAAGATCATAAATATAATTCATAATAAGATAGTTAGTTAAGTGTATAGGTTATGATTATAAGAGGCGATTAAGATCGCGATAAATATTGTTCAGTTATACTAAAATAAAAATTGTCTTTTTAAAAAAAACAGGAAGTCTATTCGTTAGGGTTCTAGAGTGAAATGTTGCTATACTCTGTTTTAATTAATCGGCCCTAATTGACCCCTCTTAACAAGTTAGAGATAACAAACAAGGTTTTCACTAAAATTGACAAGTAAATTTACATTACTGTCTGACATTCATGTCGACCCAAGCGTCAATGCTGTTTTAGCCATGGCTGTTTATTCCGGTGATAATCAAGTTTGGGTGGAAGAAGCTGTTTACAGTCTGGTATGCCAAACTTATCCAGATCATATTATTGTTATTGTAATCGATGGGGATATTTCTGATGAAATATTAACCTATTTATTGAATATATCGAAGTTGTTAGACAATATTTTACTGGTGCGCGGTGATAAAAATAGAGGGTTAAGCGCCTGCATGAATTTTGTAGTGGATTGGACTTTATCAAATCTTAAAACCGCTAAATATTTTTTTCGGATGGACGCCGACGATATATCTGATCCTCAACGCTTAGAAAAGCAGATCGCGTTTTTGGAAAAACATCCTAAAATTTCTATCTTGGGTAGTGGGCTTTATGAAGTCAACGAACAAGGTAAAAAAGTTGGGCAAAGGAAATTGCCTCAAAAACATGGCGAAATAATCCGTTTTTTGCCCAAGCGTTGTTCAATAAATCACCCTACGGTTGTTATTCGCCTCAATGTATTTGAACAAGGTTTTCGCTACCGTGAAAACTTGATGAACACTCAAGATTACTTCTTATGGGCTGATTTGGCTGCGGCAGGTTTTAAGTTTGCAAATTTGAGTGATAAGTTATTAAAGTTTCGCCGAGTGAATGATTTTTATAAAAGGCGCGGGTTAAATAAATCTATAAATGAATTCAAAGCACGTTTTTACACCATGAAAGTTCTAGATAAATATAGCCTCGGCAATATAGTGTATGCGTTTGTAGTGTTTGCTCTGCGATTAATGCCTGGGCGTGTTGTTAAAATTGCTTACAAATTAGATCGGTATCTGTTAAATAAAAGGGTGATTCACGATTGATTGGTGCAGCTGTTATTTTATTTAACCCTGATTCTGATATTACCTATCAATTAATTGAATCAGTTTTACAACAAGTCGATGTGCTATGTGTTATCGATAATTCGCCGTTGCCTACGAGTTTAAATATTCCTAAAGATAAACTGCATTATCATCATTTTCCTAGCAATGTCGGTATTGCTGCGGCTCAAAATGTAGCGCTAAAGGATTTAAGGGCCTCTGGTTGTGAATATGCATTATTGCTAGACCAAGACAGCCAAATAGATGATGATTTTGTTTTTCGGTTGTCTAGTTTGTTAGTGGCATCTAAAATTAACATGCAGCCGCTAATTGCTATTGGACCTAGGATTATCTGTTCATTTTCTGAAAAGTCAGTTAAGCCTAGAGTGCAACGAGAAATAGTAGTATACGATGACGTCGTGTGTGTTACTCAGATTATTTCTTCTGGAATGATGATTGATTTATCTAAAATAGATATTATCGGTTTTAAAGATGAAGCTCTCTTTATCGATGGTGTTGACCATGAATGGTGTTGGCGAGCTAAAACTCATGATTACATGGTAGCGATAGCAAATAAAATTGAAATGGTTCATCGACTCGGTGATTCTCGAAGTAAATTTGCTGGCGTGACTTACAAGGTAGGATCACCTGTGCGGCTTTACTATCAGTTTCGAAATATTTTACTGCTTGCCCGCAGAGGTTATGTGCCAAAATACTGGAAATCGCGCAACCTATTAGTACTACCCATACGATTTTTTGCTAATTCATTATTACAAACACAAAAACGTGAACGTGTAACTTACATGTTGTGTGGTCTGTGGGATGGATTAACTGATAAAAAGGGATCCTTCTCAGAAAATTGGAAAACTGATAAATAGGATGGTGATTTACATCTATCCATTGAGCTGGACTATTTCTTAGTTAGGCTTTATCGTCATCCATACTATTTTTAAATCTATCATTTATTATTGAATATAAGTAAAAACCAATGATTGCACTGACAGGATATTCTGGTTTTGTAGGCCAGAAATTACTTGAAAATCTGAGCACAAATGACTGTTTGTTATTGGGGCGTAAAAACCTTAACAGCAACTATAGTTTTTGTGAGGTAGACTTAGAACGTGTCCACAAGCTAGATTTACTTGAGTCTTTAAAACCAGTTAATACCTTAATTCACATGGCTGCTCGGGTTCATGTGATGAATGAAACGGCAAATAATCCATTAGTTGAATTTAGAACGATAAATACCCAAGCTACCTTAGCGCTTGCAAAACAAGCCGCCGAAGCCGGTGTTAAGCGCTTTATATTTTTAAGCTCAATTAAAGTGAATGGTGAGAAGACAGTACACAATCTTATGTTTACTGGTCAAGATAAGCGGGCACCAGCAGATGCGTATGGAATTTCAAAAGCTGAGGCTGAGCAACAACTAATAATCTTGGGTAAGCAGACCGGTATGGAAATTGTTATTATTCGCTCTCCACTTGTGTATGGAGAAGGCGTAAAAGCAAATTTTGCATCATTGATGAAGTTGGTTAATAAAGGGCTACCCTTGCCGTTTAGACTGGTTACACATAATAAGCGAAGTTTTGTGTCGGTTTACAATTTAATCGATTTGATTAGTGTTTGTATTGAGCACCCAAAAGCAGCAAATCAATTGTTTTTAGTCTCTGATGATAATGACTTTTCTACCGCTCAAATGATTGCGTTAATGGCTAAAGTACAAGGTAAAAAGAACGTCGCTTTGCCTGTGCCCGTTTGGTGCTTCACTTTAGTGGGTAAGTTATTAAACAAAAACGATGTCGTTGAAAGACTGACCGGTTCACTTCAATTAGATATTTCACATACAAAAAATACGCTCGGCTGGACTCCACCTCACTCGGTTGAACACGGCTTTAGGTTAGCGGCTAAACAAAAATAGTCTACTGGATTGGTAATTAATGATACGTATACTCGACTTGATATTTTCACTTTTTGGCTTGATCCTAACGTCACCATTTTTATTGGTTTTATATATTATAAGCCTTTTTGATACCGGCTCTCCTATCTTCATGCAAGAACGGGTCGGACGCAATAAAATGCCCTTTATACTCATTAAATTTAGAACCATGAAAGTTGATACAGCTTCAGTTGCAACCCACTTGGCAAGCACATCCTCAATAACTCCTTTTGGGCATTTTTTGCGAAAAACAAAACTCGATGAACTACCACAACTTTGGAATGTACTCATCGGTGATATGAGTTTAGTTGGCCCCCGACCTGGTTTGTTTAATCAAGAAGAGTTAACGCAAGCGCGCAGTGCTAAGAATGTTTACTCAATACGTCCTGGTATTACGGGCCTAGCGCAAGTAAATAAAATTGATATGTCGACCCCTGAATTATTGGCAAAAATGGATAAAGAAATGATCGATACCCTGACACTAAAAAATTATTTTAAATATATATTAATGACCGTTGCAGGCAGCGGTAGCGGTGATAGGGTTCACTAAATGTGTATAGTTTTGAGACACAGGTAGCCATTTTTGTTGTATTCGTCTGAATAAGGCATATAATTTAAACCTGCACGGTCGATAAAAACTTTGATCGCACAAAGGAAAATCATGTTCTTACAAATACTCAGTAAAGTATTGAATTCAAAACGAAAAACAAAGAGAATTATTACTTTAATCGTCGACTCGCTATTTATAGTTACGTCTTTTTGGGCGTCATTAGTGATACGCCTTGATAATTTAACTGCATTTTCTAATATCAATTATTGGTTAATTCTTTCTGGTCTATTGCCAATAACTATCTTAATTTTTATTAAACTTGGTCTTTACCGAGCTGTACTTCGCTATATGAGTTCTCAAGCAGTTTGGGCCATTGTAGCTGGCACAATGCTTTCCACTGCAGCATTGGTTCTTATCGCATTTTTCTCCTCAACTCCCATTCCTAGAACAATGCCATTAATATATTGTGCGCTTATATTGCTCTCTGTTGGCGGTGCAAGGTTACTGGTTAGGGCCTTAGTTACTCAATTTACAGGGTCAAATAAACTCCCCTTAGTAATATATGGGGCAGGTTCTGCCGGTCGTCAATTAGCCACTGGTATAGCTACCGGTTCAGAGTTTTATGTTTCAGCATTCATTGACGATGATGCCAGTAAATATGGATCTGTTATTCAAGGTGTTCCAGTGATATCAGTTCTCGAGTTAAAAGCGTTGATAACTGCAGGGAAGGCTATTAAAGTGCTGCTTGCACTGCCTAGCGCTAGCCGTTCTGAGAGAAATCGAATAATTAACTCATTAGAAAAATATCCGATTCAGGTTCAGACAATCCCGGGTATCAAAGATGTCATTGAGGGTAATAGTAACCCCTCCGAATTTGTTGATGTGGAAATAGAAGATTTATTGGGTCGTGAGGCTGTAACACCATTACCTCAATTAATGGCACAAAATATTACAGGTAAAAGCGTCATGGTAACTGGCGCTGGTGGTTCAATTGGGTCGGAATTATGCCGTCAAATTATCAAGTTTAAGCCCTCTAAACTGATACTATTCGAATTATCTGAGTTCGCATTATATGAGATTGAAAAAGAACTTAGCGAATACATTAACAAAAAAGGGCTTAACATAAAGCTCTATCCATTAATGGGTTCGGTACAACGTATAAATCGTGTCGAAAATGTAATGAACGCTTTTACTATAAATACGGTTTATCACGCAGCTGCATACAAACACGTTCCTTTAGTTGAACACAATGTTGTTGAAGGAATAAGAAACAATGTGTTTGGCACCTATTATGCTGCTAAGGCAGCCATTAATTGTGGTGTAGAAACGTTCGTATTAGTCTCAACAGATAAAGCGGTGCGCCCTGCTAGTGTAATGGGAGCATCGAAACGCATGGCCGAATTGGTTTTACAAGCGCTTTCGCAAGCTGCCTTCAATAAGAGTACAAGATTCTGTATGGTTCGTTTCGGGAATGTTCTTGATTCGTCAGGTTCCGTTTTGCCATTGTTCAGACGCCAAATTAAAGAAGGCGGGCCGATTACCCTCACACACGAAGATATTACCCGATATTTCATGACAAATTCAGAAGCCGCACAGCTTGTAATTCAAGCCGGAGCAATGGGCAAGGGGGGCGATGTTTTTGTGTTAGATATGGGAGAGTCGGTGAAAATAAAAGATCTAGCAGAAAAATTGATCCGCTTGTCAGGCTTAGAAACTAAAGAACCATCAAACCCTGATGGTGACATTGCCTTAGAATATACTGGTCTTCGTCCGGGCGAAAAATTATTTGAAGAACTACTCATTGGCGATAACGTTCACGACACGTTTCATGAACGTATAATGACCGCAAATGAGGCTATGTTATCTTGGGAAGATCTTGAACCGATGCTAGATCGATTAGATCGAATGTGTCACAGTTTTGACCACGAAGGTATCAGAGATATATTGTTGAATGCACCAACGGGGTTTAATCCTAATCATGGCATCTGCGATTTAGTTTGGGCTGCACGGCAACCAAAAGACCTTAAACTAAAAACTGCAGAAGTGATAAATTTGCCTAGAGCATAGTTTCGGGTGAATTAGATTTGCACAATTATCCTCAGTAAATATACTGTTATAAAAAAATTATTTATGACCCCCATTATGGGCAAGGAATCTCAATGAAAGTAACAGTCTTCGGCATCGGCTATGTCGGTCTTGTGCAAGCTGCCGTGCTAGCAGAAGTCGGCCACGACGTTGTTTGCGTCGATGTAGATCAAAACAAAGTAGATAACTTGGGAAAAGGCATTATTCCAATCTACGAACCCGGTTTAACCCACTTAGTTACCTCAAACTTTGAGCAAGGTCGAGTTAAGTTTACGACTAATGCTGAGGTTGGCGTTAGTCACGGTGAAGTCGTATTTATTGCCGTAGGTACGCCACCAGATGAAGATGGCTCTGCCGACCTAAAGTATGTGCAGACTGTTGCCAAAACAATCGCAACCTACATGCAAAATCATAAAATAATTGTCAACAAATCGACAGTGCCTGTAGGTACTGCAGATAAAGTGATTGCAACTGTTTCAGCCACCCTAAAGTCACTCAATAAAGAATTAACCTTTGACGTAGTCTCAAATCCTGAGTTCCTAAAAGAAGGCGCAGCTGTTAACGACTGTATGCGACCTGACCGCATTATTTTAGGTACGCAAAGCGAATACGCTGAAAAGAGGCTAAGAGAACTCTACAGCCCGTTTAACCGCAACCATGACAAAATAATCGTGATGGATGTGCGCAGTGCTGAGCTTACAAAATATGCAGCTAACTGCATGTTGGCAACCAAAATCAGTTTTATGAATGAAATGGCTAATTTAGCCGAGCTCTTTGGTGCCGATATCGAAAATGTGCGCAAAGGTATAGGTAGCGACCCTCGAATTGGCTATCAGTTTATTTACCCGGGTTGTGGTTATGGCGGGTCTTGTTTCCCTAAAGATGTGCAAGCGCTTATTCGCAGTGCAACAGGGGTCGGTTACACGGCTAAAATTCTAGAAGCTGTTGAAACAGTCAACTATAGTCAAAAAGAGAAATTATTCGACTACATCATGGACCATTACAAAGGTGATGTGAAAGGAAAGACCATTGCTTTATGGGGGCTGTCATTCAAACCCAATACTGATGACATGCGCGATGCATCATCACGCGTGTTAATGGAAAAACTATGGAAGTACGGTGCTATTGTGCAGGCCTATGATCCAGAGGCGATGGAAGAAACACAGCGTATTTATGGCACACGTGGCGACCTGAAATTAATGGGTACCAAAGAAGCCACCTTAGTAGGGGCAAGTTGCCTAGTTATTTGTACCGAGTGGCAGGCTTTTAGAGCCCCTGACTTTGAGTTAATTAAAGAACACGTTGCTGACCAAGTTATTTTTGATGGACGTAATTTATTCGAGCCAAGCTTAATTTCGGAATACGGATTGCATTACTATGCTATCGGCAGAGGCTTATCGGTTAAAGCACCTTAATCGGCTTTTTTAGTCGGTTGATTTAGTATATTGAGATAGTGCGCTGAAATTTTACGATACTAGGTAGCATGAGCTAAACAGTAAATAAGGATTAATTGAACTATGAGTCAAGTTAGAAAGGCAGTGATACCCGTAGCTGGTTTGGGAACTAGAATGTTACCGGCCACAAAAGCAATCCCCAAGGAAATGCTACCTGTAGTCGATAAACCGCTAATTCAATATGTAGTGAACGAGTGTGTTCAGGCAGGTATAAAGCAAATCGTGTTGGTGACTCATGCGAGTAAAAACAGCATTGAAAACCATTTTGACACATCGTTCGAATTAGAAGCAACGTTAGAGAAACGTGTTAAACGTCAGTTGCTGGACGCAGTTAAAGCTATTTGCCCTAAAGGCGTCACCATAATGCATGTGCGTCAGGGCGTCGCAAGTGGCTTGGGTCATGCTATTATGTGTGCCTATCCAATGATTGGTGACGAACCATTCGCGGTTGTACTACCGGACGTGATTATTGACGATGTGGCGAGCGACCTAAAGAAAGACAATCTTGCTGATATGGTAGCTAAGTTTAACACTAGCCGCGTTAGCCAAGTCATGGTTGAGAAAGTGGCGCAAAAAGATGTCTCTAAATTCGGTATTGTTGATTTAGAAGGCAAGCAACTTGCCCCTGGCGAGTCTTGTAAAATGCACCGAATGGTTGAAAAGCCAGAATTGGAAGACGCCCCTTCTGACCTAGCTGTTGTGGGTCGTTATGTGTTGTCTGCAAAAACATGGGATTTACTGGCAAAAACGGTTCCTGGTGCGGGCGACGAAATTCAGTTAACTGATGCTATCGATGCACTTATGGAACATGAGCAAGTTGACGCATATTACATGAAAGGTAAAAGCCATGATTGTGGTAGCAAGCTGGGCTACATGAAAGCTAACGTTGAATACGCTATGCGTCACCCTGAGTTAGGTGAAGAATTTACTGAATTTTTGAAAACGTTGTAGCTGAAATGGTTAAGTCATGTTGATAACCAGTTTTAGTGTTTGTAATACTGACTTTTTTTTAATTAAAGCCGAGTAATGACACAGTGGTTCCCAAAAAATTGACATGCTTTTGGGATCACTTAAATAAGGCTTTGCTTTTTATGTAGCATATAACTAAGTCGTATTTTTCGCTGGGATAAAGTATCCTCTTATTTTCAAATACAGCCCGCTTGGGTTAAATTCACTATTAATTTAAAAGTATTTACATAGGGATAGATAAGCTGTTGTTTATTTTGCGTTAGTTTATTTAAATTCATCGTAAGCTGTTTTATCTTATTGAATTAATCCTTAGTTTTATCTACCATTTACATCTCAAATTCTTAAAAAAGGACAATAATGAAACCTGTAGTCTTAGCTGGTGGAACAGGCAGTCGCTTGTGGCCAAAATCCCGAGCTGCTTTACCAAAACAATTTCTAGCGCTTACATCTGAACTCACTATGTTACAAGAGACTTTATTGCGCTTACCTCAACAAGACGTTGAGGACGCTTTATTAATCTGTAACGAAGACCATCGTTTTCTCGCTGCTGAGCAGCTAAGAACTGCAAGTATATCTTTTGACCATATTATCTTAGAGCCAGTAGGTCGAAATACAGCACCAGCGATTGCGTTAGCTGCGCTAAATGAGATGAAGAAAGGTAAAGATCCAATTCTGCTTATTCTTTCCGCTGATCATCTAATTGAAGACCAATCTGCTTTTCATGAAGCAATCAAAAAAGCGACATTATTGGCACAAGCAGATAAATTAGTAACATTCGGTATTGTTCCTACCGAAGCTCATATTGGTTATGGTTACATTGAAGCTGGCGATGCGCTCGATGATGAGGGTTTTAAAGTAAAGAAGTTTGTCGAAAAACCGGATATAGCAACAGCACAAGCATACTTGGATAGTAAAAAGCATTTTTGGAATAGCGGAATGTTCATGTTTAAGGCAAGTGTTTACCTTGAAGAACTAAGTGCCTTTAATCCAGAAATAGTACATGCTTGTGAGAAGTCATTAGAAAATTCCCAGAGTGATTTAGATTTTCTTCGGGTAGATGAAATATCTTTTGCTGCTTGCCCTGATGATTCAATAGACTATGCGGTTATGGAAAAAACTGAAAAAGCGTGTATGGTAACGCTTGATGCCGGTTGGAATGATGTTGGCAGTTGGACCTCACTGTGGGAGACGGCTAAAAATAAAGACGACAATAATAATGTGGTATTGGGCGACGTTATTTTAACGGGTGTAAACAACAGTTACGTAAATTCAGAGCAACGATTAATTGCTGTAATTGGACTTGATGACGTTATCGTTGTTGAAACTAAAGACGCTATTTTGGTAGCAGCAAAAGACAAAGTTCAGAATATTAAAGATGTTGTAAATCAATTAAAACAGGAAAAACGGCCTGAATTTGAATTTCATCGTGAAGTATTGAGACCTTGGGGTTGCTATGATTCAATAGACACTGGGGAACGCTATCAAGGTAAAAGAATTACGGTTAAGCCGGGAGAAAAATTAAGTGTTCAAATGCATCATCATAGAGCCGAGCATTGGATTGTTGTTTCTGGCACCGCTTC
>JAWUVZ010000012.1:0-50532 GCA_034112105.1 Glaciecola sp.
GCATCGCACGTGTTAAAACTATTTTAACTCAAAAGGCTGACGCGTAATGACTGAACAGAAGATTCGTACAGTACAAGGCCGTGTAACTAGTAACAAGATGGATAAAACCATTACTGTTATGGTTGAGAGAACTGTTAAGCACCCAATTTACGGGAAGTTTATCAAGCGCTCAACTAAGCTACACGCACACGACGAAGCTAATGTGTGTAAGGAAGGCGATGTAGTAAATATTACTGAATGTCGTCCTCTTTCCAAGTCTAAGACTTGGATGTTAGTTGAAGTTGTGACCAAAGCTTAATTAAAAGCAAATTGAAACAGGCGCTACCTTTCGGGGTTAGCGCCTTTTTTTTGTCTTACACAGCGCTATTATAAACTTTACTCTTCGGTTTATAATAAAGCGGCTTATAGTAAAGCGGTTTAAGGGCGATTTGGAATTACAAATGAAAATTAGTGAACTAGCCAAGCAAACAGGTATAAGTGCGCACACGCTAAGGTATTATGAAAAAATAGAATTATTGGCTCGTTCAGACCGCAACGAAAGTAATTATCGCGTTTATAATGGAGACGATGTGATTACCGCTCAATTTATTAAGCGCAGCAAGGAATGCGGATTTAGTTTAGCTGAAACCGCTTCGTTACTGGCTATCAATAATGATAAAAGCGCGCATGTATGCGCGGAGGCAAAGCAAATTACTCAATAATTTTGCTATCGTGATAAGTGCCGTTTTGTCGGGTTTAATACTCATTGGGTTATTTAACTATTTAAATTGTCAGCTGAACCTATCACACGGTGAACATTTAGCTATGATTGGTGCGGTATATCGGGGCAGCGCTCTAATTTTAGCTGGATTGAACATTTTACAAATGCCAAAACGTTATTTGCCCAACGTTTTCCACGTTCAATAGTTATATTTGTGGATAACCAGCCCTTGTCGCGTTAACCTGAGCTATTAATCGTTTTAGTTACCTCAAGGAATCCAGTGAATTCTGTTCAAACTCTTCCGACAAGTGAAGCCCTGCGGATCCTAAACGCAAGTACCAGCGCAATATTGGAGGTTGATGATGTTGGACAAATACACTACGCAAACGCAACTACCTTTTCCTTATTTGGTTATACACTCAAAGAACTTAATGGTCAAAATATTGAAATACTGTTTTCGGCGGATAAGCGCGAGCACTATCGGCATTATTTTCTTAAGTTCGTAAAACAAGGACACCGAGCCAACATCGGCGCTTTATTTCCTGGACAGCATAAAATGGGGCAAATTGTTAGCGTCGGTATTCACCTAGCATTTATTAGTTCGGACAAGGCTCAAAAAAGTATCGTCGTCACTATTACAGAATCCATTAGGGCAAAGGGAACAAATAATTCACTACTTGCCTCTGAAAATAAGCTCTCTAAGAATATAATCGAAAACAGCCGTTTGCTGAAATTAGCCGACTATTCACCTAACATTATTTTAATAGTTGAAACTGACTTTACTATTAGTTGGGCAAATTCGGCATTGACAAAAATTTTGGGGTATACATGGCAAGAGGTTATTGGTGAACATCCCTTATTTTTTGTTAACAACATAACTAACAGAAATGAAGCAACACGTTTTAATGACGCTCTTGTTCAGCGATTAAGTTACTCTGGGAATCTTCAATTAACCTGCAAAAACGGTCGCTTAATTTGGGTTTATATAAGCCAATTTCCAAGCTTTGATAATGCAGCTTTTGTTGGGTTCGTAATACATATTAGTGATATTGACGCTGACAAATTGCTTATGGAACGAATCTTAAGTAACAACGAAACTCTGGAGACTACTGCCCGGCTTTCGAATTTGGGCACGTGGGAACTCGATTTAAAAACGAATGAGGTGCTATGGTCCACCGAGGTTTATGCGATCCATGAAGTACTCCAGAGTACGCCGATGGATGTGGAAACCGCCGTTGGTTTTTATGCACCAGAAGCCCGCGCAATAATGTCTAAAGCTGTCGAACAATGTATTTTATCTGGAGAGCAATATGACCTTGAACTGCCCTTAATTACCGCTAAAAACAATCGAATTTGGGTTAGAGCGGTTGGTTATGCGGAATACCAGGGCGGCAGCGTGAGCCGACTAAAAGGCGGTTTTCAAGATATTACAATCCTAAAA
The DNA here is from genome assembly GCA_034112105.1 of Glaciecola sp. Taxonomy (GTDB): domain Bacteria; phylum Pseudomonadota; class Gammaproteobacteria; order Enterobacterales; family Alteromonadaceae; genus Glaciecola. The sequence continues at coordinate 2,142 of JAWUVZ010000012.1, forward strand.
AATGCGGTGGAAGCTTCCGATGCTGCCAACAAAGCCAAGAGTGTTTTTCTGGCAAATATGAGTCACGAAATACGGACTCCTATTAATGGGGTGCTAGGGATGAATGAGCTATTGTTAGCCTCTGACTTAACTGAAGCACAATACAAATATGCAAGCGTCGTGAAACAAAGCGCTGAGTCGCTTCTTCACTTAGTCAACGAAGTGTTAGATTACAGCAAAATGGAAGCGGGTAAATTGCACGTATTCAATTCTCCGTTTGAAATAAGAGAAATGGTGACACAAGGCACGCAATGGCACATTAGTAATGCCTCAAAAAAGGGACTCGATTTTAAATTAAACATCGATAATGATGTGCCCCAAATCATTGTGGCGGACAAGAATAGAATTAGACAAGTTCTACATAACCTTTGTGCCAATGCCATTAAATTCACACGCGCTGGGGGAATTACACTAGCCGTCAGTATTCGAGAAAACAATAGGCTGCATATTATTGTGGAAGACACGGGTATTGGTATTGCAGAACAGCAGTTAAGTATAGGGTTTGATGAATTTGAGCAAAGCGACAATTCATTTTCTCGAGAATATAGTGGGACGGGACTTGGTCTCAGTATTAGTCGACAATTAGTCGCACTGATGGACGGCGACATTGGGGTCGAAAGTCAAATAGGAGAAGGCTCTACGTTTTGGTTTACTGTTCCTTTTTTACAAAAGGCTAGCGCAGATTTGAATTTAGAAAGCCTTGTTCAGGTGAAATTACCACCACTGATAATTATCAGTAACGACCGTGCATATCTCGATGAATGGCAAGTATCGGCAAAGAACTTAGCAATTGAAGTTTATTTTGCCGAAAGTGTAAAAGTAGCTATGGATGAGTTGAAGCGCAGTCAGCGTTGGCAATTTATCGTATTAATGCTACCTTCGCAAGGAATCATAAATGTGGATTTGGTCGCTCAATCTTTAAAGCGTGTTAGTGCAAAGAATGCGGTGGTTTTTTTTGTTGCTGAGACTCCGGCTGCCATCGAGGTTGCAGCCAAGTCTGAGTTTGCCCACATGATATCTTTAAACGCGCAATTAAATTCAAATGACTTGGCAATCGAACAAGTTCAATCAAAAGACACCTGTTCAATACTTACCTACGTTGTTCAAGAATTGAAACACTTTATCAAACAGAATCATTTCGTAGATGCGAGTACGTTGTCTAACTTGCGTATCTTAATTGTAGAAGATAACGAGATTAACCAAATTGTTTTCACTGAAATGTTGAAAGACAAAAACGTATTATTAACAATTGCACAAAATGGAGTAGAAGCCATGCATACAGTCGCAACTGAAGGTCCATTTGACCTTATTTTGATGGATTGTCAAATGCCGTTGATGGATGGTTTTGAAGCAACTCGTAGGATAAGAGCGTTAGATAATGCAGACTTATCAAAACAAACGATCATCGCTGCCACGGCGCACGGTATGGAAGATGATTTAAAGGCTTGTTTAGATGCGGGAATGAATGATTACTTAGTCAAACCATTTACCCAAGATCAACTTATATCAGCATTACTTCGTAATTTATGAATATACCTTACAAATACCATTGGTACCATTTTATATGGCGTTGGTGTTACAACTTCGTACTTATTTTACTGTTACCGCTGGGAATACTAAAACTTCTTTTAAAATCAGATAAAACCAAAGGGCAGAGAAACCGCAATCGTGAACGTTTTGGTTTGATAGGCAAACCAACGAAGCAAGGAATTTTAGTGCATTGCGTATCAGTAGGTGAAGTAAACGCAGCGAAGAACATCGTGCTCTGTTTACAGCGACGTCATCCTGAACTTGCCATTACAATATCAACTACATCATCAACAGGTGCTAAACAAGCACGAGCGGTTTTTTTGGATAGCGTTCAACATGTCTACCTGCCTGTTGATATTCCCATTTGTATGTGGCTTTTCTTTCACAAGCTTCGGCCGAAACTGGTATTAGTTACCGAAGTTGAAATTTGGCCAAACATGCTTCATCAATGCTTTCGACGGGCTATTCCTGCGGTCTTGATTAACGGTAGGATGACTAACGAGTCAGTTAAAAGCTATCAGAATTTAGCATTCCTATTTAGACCTAGTTTGCGTAAATTTTCACTTATTTGTACGCAAGGTCAGCGAGACTTTGATAACTTTCTCAGGCTAGGAGTCTATAAACCAAACTTGACGCTAACCAACAATATGAAGTTTGATCTCCAATTGGACGTCCAAGATGATACTAAGGCGACAGCATTAAAGCAGCAACTCGGCCTTAATGAGCAGGCTGTTTTTGTTGCAGGTAGCACACATGATCAAGAAGAGACCATGTGTTTGGATGCGTTTAAAGAACTACGAAAGACCTACCGTAACGCGGTCCTTATCATTGTGCCACGCCATCCTCACCGTTTTGAAAAGGTAGCGCAACTTTGCCAAGCGACGGGTTATTTAGTGACTAAGCTGAGTGAAATAAACGATCAACCATTACAAACTACACCTGATATTCTAGTTGTTGATGCAATGGGAATGCTTAAGGCATGTTATCAATTAGCCTCCTGTGCTTTTGTAGGTGGTAGTTTTGTGCCAAAAGGCGGACACAACGCACTTGAGCCTGCTTTATATGCGGTGCCAACGATGATGGGCCCTAGTATTTTCAATAACCCTGTTATTTGTGATGCGTTAGCAAGTGCCGGTGGATTAAAGATATTATCTGCACCGGAACAAATCGCAGATACGGCATTGGAATGGTTTAACAACGTGGATATTGCAAAACGAGCAGGTTTAGCAAATAAACGCGTAATAGAGCAAAATCGAGGTGCTATTGAGCAAACATTAGAAGCAATCGGTGGAGTTTTTGAATAAAAAAAAGGAGCATATTACATACTCCTTCAGATCTTTTAACATTGTGTAATGTTAATTAGTCGCTAGAGGTTACTGGGAATCCTCTATCACGCATTAGCGCTTCTACTTTTGCATCCCTGCCTCTGAACTTACGATAAGCTTCCTCTGGGTCCATTGCATTGCGCACGGAGAACAAGTACTTCACTAGTCTCTCACCCACTTCTTTATCATAAAAACCACCAGGTGCTTCAGCAAATGCCTCGGCTGCATCAGAAGTTAACACTTCAGCCCACATGTAACCGTAATATGCTGCGGCATAACCTTCGCCCGAAAATATATGACCAAACTGGGTGGTTCTGTGACGCATAACAACTTCTTTAGGCATACCCAAGCGTGTTAGCTCGTCGCGCTCAAAACTGTCGGGTTCAATTTCAGCTGGATCAGTCGTATGGTAAAGTAAGTCCATAATTGCCGACGACATATACTCCGTGGTTTTGAAGCCTTCGTTAAACGTAGAAGCATTTTTGATTTTAGTCACTAAGTCTTGTGGAATGGGCTTACCTGTTTTGTAGTGAACTAAGTAATTATTAATGACTTCATCGGTTAACAACCAGCGCTCCAGCAACTGCGACTGAAATTCAGTGTAGTCGCGTACGCCAGAGTGTGAACTTGGGTAAGCAACGTTAGCAGACAAAAAGTGCAGAGCGTGCCCAAATTCGTGAAAATAGGTTTCAGCATCATCCCATGAAATCAGCGTCGGTTCGCCTTCTGCGCCTTTCACAAAGTTTGAGTTATTTGACGACAATACCGTTTGCTTGCCATCAAATGTGGTGTAACTGCGGTAAGTTGACGCCCAAGCTCCAGAACGTTTACCTTGTCTAGCGAAGGGGTCGAGATACCATAGGCCGATATGTTCGCCACTAGTTTTGTCGGTCACATCCCATACTTTTACATCTGGATTAAATACGGGCACTTTGCCGTCTGCAACGGGAGTAAAATCAAAGTTGAATAATTCACCGGCAACAAAAAACATTGCTTCACGCAATTTACCTAGTTGTAAATATTGTTTTACTTCATCAGAATCTAGCGCGTATTTGTCTTTACGTACTTTTTCTGCATAAAAACGATAATCCCAAGGCTCTATAGAAATACTTGCACCTTGGGCATCGGCGATAGCTTGCATGTCCGTTACTTCTTCCTTAACCCTCGCAATAGCCGCTGGCCAGACTTTTTCCATTAGGTCCATAGCGCGCTCCGGTGTTTTTGCCATGCGATCTTCCAAGCGCCACTGTGCATAATTATCATAACCTAACAGTGAAATGCGCTCATGGCGTAAAGTAAGAATTTTCTTGATGAGTTCATTGTTATCGAACTCATCACCATTGTCGCCTCGACTGTAGTAAGTGTTCCATACCTTTTCACGCAGCGCTCTATCTTCAGAATAGGTCAGGAAAGGGTCCATTGAAGAACGAGTTTTAGTAATTGCATACTTACCTTTATTGTCACGAATATCAGCCATTCCAGCAGCAGCGTTAACAAATGATTCAGGTAAACCGGCAAGTTGGTCTTGATTTAAATACAGTACATAGTTTTCTTCATCCGCAAGGATATTATTTGAAAACTGAGTGTGCAGTGACGCAAGTTCTTGGTTGATGTCGGCATAACGCTTTTTATCTTCGTCATTCAATGTTGCACCATTTCGTGCAAAACCATTATACGTCATCCAAGTGATACGCTGCTCTTCACTGGTTAGCGTTTTCAATTCGTCGCTTTTGTAAACAGCTTGAACGCGTTCGAAAAGGCTTTTGTTTTGCGTTATCTTTGAAGAAAAAGTGGAAATCACAGGTGCCATTTCCTGCTGTATTTTTCTAAACTCAGGGCTAGAGTTGTTCGAGCCCCATATACGATAATAAGTAAAAACACGGCTTAAGGCTTTACCTGCGCGCTCCATTTCAACAATTGTGTTTGCAAAAGTAGGCAGTTCTGGATTGGTCGCTATCTTATCAATTTCCGCTAAATTGAGCTCCATACCTTTTTCTAGTGCAGGCTTTAAATCGGCCAATGACATTCTATCAAAAGCAGGAACACCGCTATATGGTCCGGTGAATTCCGCCAGAAGTACATTATCCATACTTTGCGCGGATGGCGCCTCAGCCACAACTGTTTCAGATTCGCTAGGTTTGTCAGAGCAAGCAACTATCGATAGCGCAAGAGCAACTGCAGAAAGCGTTAATACCGCTTTTTTCATATCGTTTTCCTTTTAATTATCATCAGCATTTATTTGGTTTTAGACTTTTTATCTCAGGATAAATCTGTGTCCAATATTAGGCATTCATTATTCAATTGGCAAGGTCAACCTAGATACTTTTGGTTAACATTATTGTAAATCGACATTTAAAATGACTTTACCACTGTAGTTATCTTTACTGTAAACTAAGCTGACGAGTCGACAGGGTCACTATGTAACGGCAACGACTCTTCACTCATAGTTGTTCTGTATTTATACAAACGCTCGACTCACAACTAAATATTCTTTACTAATCATATTCATATAAGCAAAAAAGGAAATTAAATGAAAATTTTAAGCACTGCTCTTTCTCTGTCCTGTCTTCTGTTAGTTACATCTTGCGCGACCTACGACCCTTACACTGGGGATCAAGAAGTTAGTAAAGCAGGCAAAGGCGCAGGAATTGGAGCCGGTGTCGCTGCCGTTGTGGCCTACCTAGCGAATAAAGACAAGGATGCGGGAAAACGCAATGAAAGAATACTCAAAGCGGCTGCTGGTGGAGCAGTAGTTGGAGGTAGTATTGGTTACTATATGGATGTACAGGAAGCCAAGCTCAGAGAGCAGTTACGAGGATCTGGCGTCAGTGTTGAGCGGGACGGTGATAATATTAACCTCATCATGCCTGGCAATATTACTTTCGCATCGGGTAACGCTAGCATCGCTCAAGGTTTTCTTTCTGTTTTAGATTCAGTCGTTTTGGTATTGACTGAGTTTAATAAAACATTAGTTGTTGTTAGTGGTCATACAGATAACACGGGTTCTGATGCGTTAAATCAAAATTTATCGGAAAAACGTGCACAATCAGTCTCTGAGTATTTTTATAATAGCGGTATTATTAGAGACAGATTAGAAGTTATTGGGTTTGGTGAAACTCAACCGATTGCAAGCAATGGAACTGAACAGGGTAAACAGCAAAATAGAAGAGTTGAAATTTCGCTGATCCCAATCACTCAGCCTTAATCTACTCAACGTCCAGAAAATCACACAACAACGTCGATATAGGATCGTGGTTGTTGTGTGACAAACGTCAACGGCTTAATTGAAAATATTATCTGCTACACTGATAACTGATAAACACAAATATTGACTGCACTGGCTAAATTGAGTGAGTCAATGCTGCCGCTCCCCGGAATAGTAAAAGCATCAGCATCAAATGCTGATAACGCCTCAAGCGGGACGCCCCTTGCTTCATTTCCAAATAAGTAGCAATCGTAATTAGCAAACATTTGCGTATTAATGCTGCTGCCTTGTAAATCTAAATAAGCAAATTTCTTGAAACGTGTCGCTAAATTGCTTAACTCTACCTCTAGTTCAACTGGCACATGGAAAATAGCGCCCATACTGGCACGGACGACTTTGGAGTTGAATGGGTCAACACTATTAGGGCTGAGTAATAATCGGAAATTACCAAACCAAGCAAGGCTTCTTAAAATAGTACCTAAATTACCTGGGTCCTGCACTTCATGCAGATAAATACAACGCTGATGTTGTTCTGAAATTGCTTGCTCGCCTTTTATTTCGTTATTAGAAGGCAGTGGCACGCGTGCAATGATCCCCTGTGGCGTTTTGGTATCGCTCAGTTGCGCCATTTGTTTCTTACTAATAGTCACTATCGTGAATTGTGTATTTAACTGACTTGTCCAATCTTGATATTCTTCAGTCACGTACAGCGTCACATCATTCAAATGAGCCCGATTTTTTACATCTTCTTTTAACTCTAATGCGCGTAATTCAGCTTTTTGTAATTCAAGGACCAGATGTTCTCCCTCTACTAAATAATAACCCAGTTGTGCGCGGTACTTTTTTTGATGCAGCTTTTTAACATCATCTAATTTCATGTAACGTTGCCTTCAGGTTATCGTTGTTGTAAAGAGGACAAAACTAATACAGCAATACGAGTCATATGCTTATTATCACCCCCTATTTTCAAAAGAGAATAGCAAAACTTCACTGTCCATAATTGCAGTGGTTTGGATAAGTTAAGTCGGGTAGAAAGAGGTCAACGTTTCCCAATTCGATATAATTCGAAATAAAAAAACATTTAAAACCACAAGGAATTTGCAAATCTCATTTGCAAGCTTACAATAAGTGCCGTTCAAGCGATACAAATAGTATATTCACTCTATGGCCCGATCAAAAACAAGTAAACAATGGATGGACGAACACGTCAACGATCCGTATGTAAAGAAAGCGAAAATTGATGGTTATCGCTCTCGTGCCAGTTACAAAGTTATCGAAATTAACGAAAAAGATAAAATCATTCGCCCGGGCTATACAGTCATGGATTTAGGTTCTGCGCCGGGCGGTTGGTCTCAAGTTGTCGCTAAATTAGTCGGTGAATCAGGTCGCGTTATTGCTTCCGATATCTTGCCCATGGATGGCATATTGGGAGTTTCATTTATTCAAGGTGATTTCACTGAAGCTGCTGTCTACGATCAAATTCTAAGTATGTTGAACGGTGATAAGGTAGATGCAGTTGTCTCTGACATGTCGCCTAACCTTAGCGGTGTAAATACCACGGACCAATATTCTTCAATATATCTTGTAGAGTTAGCTCTGGACATGGCGCGCAATGTATTAAAACCGGGTGGCAGTTTCTGTGCAAAAGTGTTCCAAGGTGTAGGTTATGAAGAATATGTAAAAGAGGTAAGAAAGTCTTTCGATAAAGTTATCGTTCGCAAACCCGCAGCATCTAGAGCGCGTTCTCGTGAAGTTTATATCGTGGGAAAAGACTTTAAGGGCTAACGCTCAAGTAATGGTAACTTGTTTTGAAGACCATTCCACTTATCGGCATCATCGGGCGCCGCTTTTATTTCTATAATATTTGGCCATTCCTGGCACAATTGAGCATTAATTTCCAAAAATTCAGCCTGTTCGGGTGGCAGTTTTGTGTCTTGATAAATCGCATCAGCTGGGCATTCGGGTACGCACAAATCGCAATCGATACAAATTGCAGGATCGATCACCAAAAAATTGGGCCCTTCAAAAAAAGCATCAACAGGACAAACGGCAACGCAATCTGTGTATTTACATTTAATGCAATTGTCGGTTACTACAAAGGTCATGGCAGGCTAACTATATAATCATTGTGGGATGTGCCAAGTTTAAAGTAGCGGTATTAAAACACAAGTTTCTTTGTGACATTGTGCACTGCAGGGTGTCAATTTAGTAATCTAGACAGGGCTATCTAAACTACGCTAACTGTTTTAAAATATCGCGCCCTGACAGAAAGGCTGTCCGGCGTTATAAAGAGTAAGTATATTATGCTGCGTTTAACCGATATTAAATTACCGCTCGATCATGATGAACAGGCACTGGAGCTTGCCATTCTAAGCAAACTCGATATTTCCAAGAGCCAGTTGCTATCATTTGAGCTATTCAAACGGGGTTATGACGCACGCAATAATAAAAACATTCAACTCATTTATACGCTCGACGTCGAGGTAGACATACAGGAAGCCCTGATAGAGCGGTTTTCTCGGGATCCTCATGTGCGCTTAACACCTGATATGCGCTACAAGTTTGTTGCTCAAGCATCAGCTAATCTTAGCCATCGGCCTGTCGTCGTTGGGCTTGGTCCGTGTGGTTTATTTGCAGCGTTAATTTTGGCTCAAATGGGTTTTAAACCTATTGTGTTAGAACGAGGAAAGGCGGTGCGCGAGCGAACTAAAGACACATTTGGGTTTTGGCGCAAACAAGAGCTTAACCCTGAATCAAATGTACAATTTGGCGAGGGTGGCGCGGGTACTTTTTCAGATGGTAAATTGTACAGTCAAGTTAAGGATCGTCAGCATTACGGTCGTAAAGTACTGCATGAATTTGTCGCTGCCGGGGCGCCGGAAGAAATCATGTATGTGAGTAAACCCCATATTGGTACTTTCAAACTGGTCAATATGGTGGAAAAAATGCGAGAACAAATTATAGCGCTAGGAGGCGAGTTCCGCTTTAGTACCAGGGTTGAAAAATTAGATTTAGAACCTGATAATGAAAACTATAAAATCAAAGGATTATATTTGTCTGGCGGTGATTATCTAAGCTGCAAGCAAGTTATTTTAGCCGTTGGTCATAGTGCACGTGATACCTTCAAAGCGCTTCACGAACAAGGTGTTTATATCGAAGCTAAGCCTTTTTCTATAGGCTTTCGAATTGAACATGAGCAAAGTATGATTGACCGCAGTCGCTTTGGCGATAATGTGGGTAATCCAATTTTGGGTGCGGCCGATTACAAACTCGTACATCATTGTAAAAATGGTAGAACAGTTTATAGTTTTTGCATGTGCCCTGGCGGCACTGTTGTGGCTGCAGCATCCGAGCCTGGCCGAGTTGTGACCAATGGAATGAGTCAATACTCTAGGCACGAACGAAATGCCAATAGTGCTATTGTTGTTGGCGTTACGCCAGAAGAGGATTTCCCGGGTGATGCTTTAGCTGGAATTGAACTGCAACGCAGTCTGGAAGCATTGGCATTTACTGTCGGAGGCGAAAATTATCATGCGCCAGCGCAATTAATTGGTGACTTTTTAATGGGTAAACCGAGTGCCGAAATTGGGGGCGTTAAACCCTCTTATACACCAGGTATTACGCTGACTGATTTGAGTAGAGTGGTTCCCGATTATGTGACTCAAGCTATTCGTGAAGCCATTCCCGCTTTTGATCGTCAAATAAAAGGCTTCGCTAAAGCCGATGGTTTGTTAACAGGGGTTGAAACCCGCACCTCCTCACCTATCTGTATCAAACGTGGTGCAGACTATCAAAGTGTAAACGTTCAAGGTCTGTATCCTGCAGGAGAGGGGGCAGGATATGCGGGTGGAATATGGTCAGCGGGAATAGATGGTATACGCGTAGCCGAAGCGGTAGCTTTAGCTATTGAAAGCGAAGCTTAGCAAAAGAATAGGAGCACCTATGTTTAGAGTAATAATCGCCTTTGCCTTCAGTCTTGTCAGCGTAAGTTATGGATACTGCGCACAGGATAATCCATGGTTTGATATTCGCAAACAACGCATAAGCCAGTTATTACCCAATGCAATGGCGGTTGCCAATGTAGATGCATGGCTAATCGTTTGTCGCGAAAATGCAAACGACCCATTAGCTAAACATGTGGGATGCGAGAACGCAGGCCAAACTGCGGCGTTTCTGTTTTATATAAAAGGTGGTGCTTTTTCCTCAATTGCTTTTTCACCTATGGGTGAATCGACCGCGCTTGCAGATATGCAACTACTCGATAAAGTAGTAAGCGTTGCCAGAGATGCGAGCCCGATTGAATTGGTCAGTGATTTTATTAAACAACAAAATTTTGAACGTATTGCTATTAATAGTTCCGATTCGAATAAAGTGGCCGATGGCTTAAGTCACAGTCAATATAAAGCAATTACCACCGCGTTAGGTGAACAAGCCAGTACAAAACTAGTGAGTTCTGACGCATTAGTTTATGAATACTTGGCAATTAAACTACCGCCAGAGGTCGAAATAATGCGCAATGCTGCCGCACTGACCGCTAAATGGCAATTGGAAGCTTATGCGCAAGTGGTTCCCGGTAAAACCACCGATCGCGATGTTGCTTTGTTTTTAAAGAAAAGGATGGCACAGGCAGGGGTTGGAGATGCTTGGGCGCCTGATCAAAATCCTAATGTAGTATCGGGGACTGATAGAGGGCATAGCCACGCCACTGATCGTATTATTGAACCTGGCGATATTATTCAGACAGATTTCGGTATTCGGGTGCACGATACTTGGGTTACCGATATTCAGCGCTTTGCTTATGTATTGAAAGATGGTGAGGTGAAGCCGCCAGAGGATATCGCTTATTATTGGGATAGTGCAAAAAAAGGAAGGGAAGCCGCTTTTGCTGCAATGAAACCAGGTGCAACTGGAAGAGACGTTGATACTGCACAACGAGATGTTTTAACTGCAACTAACTCAATTCCTGTGATGTGGAGCACCGGCCATCCTGTTGGATATGTAGCGCATGATTCTGGCCCCAATTTAGGAGGAGCATACTTGAGTCCGCCAAGGCCAGCCTCAATGCTGCCGCTCAAGGCGGGCATGACGTTCGCTTTTGACGGTTTTCATAGTTGGTTGTTGCCGAATGGGAAACCGAAAACCATTTCGGTAGAAGAGATGGTTGTAATCACCCAGGTGGGCGCCGAATACCTAATCCCACCGCAGCAAGATTTAGTGTTAATTCAGTCGAAGTAATATCGATTGCTAATGCAGACTTAACGCTCCTGCACAGGCATATAAACTAAATTGCCTTGCAACACGTAATTTAATAACACCCAACGTAATTTAACCGAAGGGCGAACTGATTGCCCGTAATCCTGAGTTATAGAAATATTTATGCATCTCATTTTTTTTGATTTAGACGGCACCTTATTAAACGATGCATCTGAAATATCACGCTACACCAAAGACACACTGCTACTGTTAAAAGAAAAAAACATCGCCTACACTGTTGCAACTGGACGTACGATGCTCTCGGCTCGGGGTATCGTTGATGGTCATGATTTTGACTTACCCCAAATCTATAATAATGGGGTGACAGTGTGGGATCCTAAAATTCAACAACTTACGCTCGAAAACCTACTTAATAATACTGAAATTTCGACTGTCATTAGCTTGGCTCTTGCGCACGGAATTACTCCTTTTGTTAATGCTATTGATGAGCATCAGCACTTTATTTTCCATGCTGAAACACGCCATGAAGTTGAGAAAGACCTTGTTAATAAATACTTTTCTCGAACTAAAGCTAAGCTTCTCCCTTTAGATACGCTGCCTACTGACAGTCAAGTTACTAATATTAGTATGATTGGTTTTGCTGATCAGATTAATGAAATGTGGCTAGAGCTGAATACCCACCCAAATTTAATTGCTTATTCTGGACCAACGACAGAAGGTAATAAATTTAGATGGATGGATATTCATCATTGCCTTGCGAGCAAAGGTAATGCAGTTACCAATTTGAAAAATCAATTAGGTGCTAGTAACGTTATCTGTTTTGGCGATAGTGATAACGATTTAAGCATGTTTGCGCTGGCGGATGAAAGTTATGCTCCAGAAAATGCAAACGCCGAAATCAAAAAAGCTGCTAGCGCTGTTATTGGACACAATCACCAGGATGGCATAGCACATTTTTTGCGCGAGCGTTTTTCGTTGTAATGACTAATATTGAATATCAGCATTATATTCAATATTAGTAGCCAGACTCCAAAATGTGGTGCTTTATCTGAAAACCTTCGTATTACAATTATAACGCACTGTAAGGCTGTTTTTTTGTATAAATCAGCCTTGCCGCTACTTATCAATTTCTGGCTCTAACACAGAGGCCTACCTTAAGGATGTAAAGTGAAATCACTACTACCAATATTGGCATCAATTTTTGTGGCAGGATGCTCAGTGGTCGGGCAAAGTGGTGTAGACACCGCCCCCTATACTCTTCTGGAATCTGACGAGCTAAAAAAAATTGAAGTTCGCAATTACGAATCGATAGTGCTGGTTTCAGCCAGTATGTCTGGGGCCAGCGGTAACAGTGCGTTTAGAAAACTGTTCAAATACATTGGCGGCGAAAATGAAGGAGCAACTGAAATTTCCATGACCGCGCCGGTTATTATGGACGATAAAATGATGAATAAAAAAGGGACTGAAATTTCGATGACGGCTCCGGTGTTTATGAATGAAAGTGCTGGCACCTCTTTAATGTCATTCGTTATGCCGAACAATTTCACATTAGCAACAACACCCAAACCAACTGACCCTGACGTTCAGGTAAGTGAACTTAAAAATTATAAAGTCGCGACTATTCAGTTTAGTGGCACATTGAGTGACAGCAACGTAGCAAAACACACTCAAATTCTGTCAATGTGGATTACCAATAATGGTTATACCGCTATAAGTGCTCCCGTAAAAGCCGGTTACAATGGACCTATTACCTTACCTATGATGCGGCGAAATGAAGTGTTGATTGATGTAAAATAGCCCTTGTACCAAACAACGGCTAATATTTATTTAAGCAAATACTAAGGTTTTGTTCTGATGAATAATGATCCGGTCCTGTAAGTGATATCGAATGCCATTAGCGAGCGCATTTACTTCACATCGCTTACCTTTTCGAACCATATCTTGGGCTGAATCACTGTGGCTAATGCGCAACACTTCTTGTTCGATTATTGGCCCCTCGTCAAGATCTGAAGTTACATAGTGACAGGTAGCCCCGATTAGCTTTACACCTCGCTCATATGCTTGCTGATAGGGTTTTGCACCCGCGAAAGAGGGTAGAAAACTATGGTGAATATTGATTGCTTTGCCAGCCAGCTTTTGACATAAATGATTTGGCACAATTTGCATGAATCGAGCAAGTACTGTTAAGTCGACTTGGTAGTGTTCGAGTAAACGCTCTACTTCTTTAAACGCTTTCTCTTTGTCTGAAAAATCAATAAAGTGAAACGGAACTTTATACCAGTCAGCATATTCTCGCATGGTTTCATGATTAGCGATAATACATGGAATATTGCACTGCAACTCCCCTGTGTGCCAACGGTGCAATACGTCAATTAAACAATGAGACTCTCTACTTGCTAACAGAGCAACGTTCATGTTTTTTTCTGAATCGTTAAGTTTCCAGCGCATCTCATAACGTTCGGCCACTTTACTGAATGCAGTAACAAAATGCTCATGATCTACTGCAATCGACTTCGCATCTATTTCGTGACGCATAAAAAACCGGTTGAGTTGTAAGTCGGTGTGATGACTCGCTTCGAGAATGTTGGCGCCGTGCTCACAGAGGAATTGAGACACAGCAGCCACTAGTCCAGTTTGGTCGGGACAATCGATAACAAGACGATAGGTAGATTGCAAAGCTAGTTTTCCTTTTGGCAAATAAAGTGAGTGTGCGAGTTCAAAGTATACAGTGAGTACTTTTTAATTGGTAAGATATTTTTCGCTCTACATTTTTCTTAATCGAATAATTTTTGTGCAGTTTTTACTCAACAATTAAAGTCACTTAATAGGGAATAAATATGACCAGAGTAGCCTTAGTCACTGTGGGACCCGCGGAATTGGTTGAGCGATTTGTAAAAAACTTTTTGAAAAAGGTTACATAGTCGTCGCCAATTACGGAGGAAATGATGTTAAGGCCGCAGAATTTACTGCACGAACCGGTATTCCAGTCGCAAATTTTGATGTATCAAATTTTGCCCAAACTGCTGCGGGAATAGCTCAAATTGAAAGCAAATATGCTCCAGTGAATGTGCACTAGTTTAATGTGTTAAGCCACGTAATTAGACGGTTTGGTGCTTTTAGTATTGTAGATTAATTGCTAATGAAACGCCTATCACAAGGAGGTCAAGAGGCCTCCTTATTTGTTTCCAGTGGCTATTTTTACTACTCATAACCTAAAAATTGAGTATCGCGGTAAATGTGGCTGTTGATGGAAATCCATCGGCAATCATGTCATTACGTCTTTGAAATTCACGAATACCGGCTCTAGTTACTGGCCCAATAATGCCGTCTGCACCACCAACATCGATATTCATACTATTTAACTTGCGTTGCATTTGTGCCATTTGGCTAATACTGTACTTGGGTAGGTCAGGCAAGGGTTTGCTCAACTCATCATTACCTAAAATACGATTAGCGAGTTGACCCACTGCAATGCCATAAAACTCAGAGTTATTCCAACGTAAAATGACGTTGAAGTTGTGATAGGCCAAAAATACTGGTCCTTCATGACCCGCAGGTAAAATTAGCTTCGATGGAATGTCGGATTGTCCCACCGTTTTACCGTTGGCTTTAGTAATGTTTAAATCAGCCCAATGGCTAATTGGTTTTCTCTCATTGGTAATGCTGGCATAGTTAAAGCCAACAGGAAGCGCCACCTCACGGCCCCATCTCAGGCCGGGTTTCCAGCCAAGTTTGTTCAAAAAATTAGCCGCCGATGCCAGCGCATCTTTTTCACTGTTCCATAGATCAATTTTGTCGTCACCGTCGCCGTCAATTGCGTACTGAGTATAAGCGGTAGGCATAAACTGCGTATGTCCCATAGCACCAGCCCATGAGCCAATCATTTGGTCTTTGGTAAGCGACTCTCGATCCATAAGTTTGAGTGCTAGCATTAATTCGCCAGTAAAATACTCGCTGCGCCTTGGGTCACAGGCCAACGTCGCAAGTGAATCAAGTATCGACATTTTTCCTTTATAATTACCAAAATTGGTCTCAAGTCCCCAAAATGCTAAAAGGTAGTGGCCTGGGATGCCATGTTTTTTTGTTAAGTCAGCTAAAAATTCTTTATTCGCAGTTAACGCTTCACGGCCTTTTTCAATACGCCACTGATTGACTCGAGCACTATAATAACTTGGAAATGTTTGCACAAACTCAGGTTGATTGCGATCATATTCCAACACCTTTGGAATTTGCATTAAATTTGGAATTTCAGACTCTATACGTGTTGTTGCAACACCTTGCTGCGTTGCAATTTCTGCCAGCGACACTTTGCATTCAGCAAAACTTGGCTGCTTTTCAGCGGATAGTTCAACGATTGTTTGTGCATACGACAGTGTTGAAAATGGAAATGAAATTACGATTGAAAGCGCAGATAAATGAGTAAACAGGCGAAAAGTTCGCATCTTTAATGACCTATTAGTTTGAGAAAGCGGTCGAAACATAATATTGATTATTCCCTAATGCTAAAAATATGATTTGCTGTGTCCACATCTAACCCGTGTTAAACGTGCATATTAGGATTATTACTCATACTGACCATCAAATACACTAAAAGTGCGAGAGTTCGCACTTTTAGGTTTCGGTTAACGTCATTAACGAACTGGATATTTAGCAATAATTTAGGAGTATTTACCGCCTTCCACAGGATTAATCACCCCGGCAAGGTGCCCTGAGCCAGCTAATACAAAACGGCAATCGCCGGAAACAAGACGCTGGCATATTGAATATGCTGGATGAGCTCATTTTGAAAGATGACCTTTGCGGGTGTAGTTGCCAAATTTTCACTAATTGTAAAAGCACTGCTGGCACTTTGGCGCATTTTAAAAGCTTCTAAAGAACTTCTTTCAAGGTCCTCGAGAAAATTTTGCATACCCTTTACTAGGTTTTCACCTTTGCTTTTAAGAATTTCTTCGCAAACCTATGGATGGGTTAAAATAAAGTTAGTAGGTGCAAGCGAGTGGACATATTGGCGAGTAAAAAATTAGCTTTTTTTGCTGCTTTTTCATCACTGAATTCAATCGCATCAAGCATATTACTTAGGATGTCTGAATTCACTAAATAAGATTCTTGTATGTAGTGGAATACCGGATTTTGCTCCTAATCACTGTGTGAAAACCGGCGATCGTCGGATTTGGCTTTAGGTTCTTTAGCCGCAGAATCAGATTTTTCAGCATGTGCAGCCAGATTTTGGCTCAATATTGTTCTCAGAGATCCTTTGTTATAATCGAATGCAACTGACTAAAAAAAGTAAACCGAGCATTCAGCGAGCCTCAATTGGGCTTAATTCTAATTCAATTTTGACTTTCATAACGTTTCCTCCAATATACTGTTATACAAACAAAAAGATTGCTCAAGTATCCATGGATATTTAGCATTCTGTTACTGGTGAATTTTTAGGCTATGACGGGGTCGAAACAATGTCTATACTTTTCGCCAATTGTAGTAGGTATTATTTAATATTTGTTTGCGTAGCATCACATTTTTTATGCCCATAGGGCCTCAAATTAAGTCGGTTATGAAAAGTGCAGTGCTGTATAAATAGAGTAATAACATCAAGAGAACAACAACGCTTTGAAGATAAAAGAAATACCTCTAGCACCATTTCGATGGTTTAAACGTCATTTTTGGAAGCTTTTCATTGTCGCAACGGCAGCTTCTGTATCCTATGTTATCTATGTAGATGCACAGGTAAAACAAAGGTTTGAAGGTAATAAGTGGCAAGTGCCAGCGCAAATATTTGCGCGTCCGCTGACGTTGCAGGTGAAACAAGAAATTACCATCGATGAGGTTAAAGATGAATTAAGTTTGCTAGGTTACCGCAAAGTGCCAGCGGCTCAATCTGTGGGCGAATATCAGATTTACTCAAATCAGTTACGCATTCAACGTCGCGCTTTTCATTTTCCCAATGGCTTCGAACCGGAACGAGATATACGTATCACGTGGCAGGGGTCTCGCATTACCAAAATTGAATACTTGATAGGTAGAGGCGCTAATCCGACGTCAAAATCGGTTGCATTAACACGGCTAGAACCCTGGTTAGTGTCTCGTTTAGTGAATGGGCTTGAAGAAGATCGTATGCTAGTTGGCAGCGATGATATTCCCAAGCTATTACAAAAAGCATTGGTGATTGTCGAAGATAGAGACTTTTACCAGCATCACGGTATTGCACCAACATCTATTGTTCGCGCTTTGTTGGCCAATATTATCGCAGGCAGAACCGTACAAGGCGGCAGCACATTAACGCAACAATTAGCTAAAAACTTTTTTCTCACGCGTGAGCGTTCATATACTCGAAAAGCCAAAGAAGCAGTTATGGCGGTGGTTATTGATGCCAGATATCACAAAGATGAAATCATTAACGCGTATATAAATGAGGTTTTTCTCGGTCAAAATGGCGCTGTTGCCGTACATGGTTTTGGTTTAGCCAGTCACTTTTACTTTGACAAGCCATTGGCTGAACTTAATGTTCCTGAAATCGCTACGCTGATAGGGCTGGTTAAAGGACCGTCATATTATTCACCCAGTAAATATCCAGAGCGTGCGTTGGAACGTCGTAATGTTGTGCTACGTTTATTGTTTGAAGCCAATGAAATCGATACTAGCGATTACACCACGTTTGTTAAAATGCCGTTGAATACTGCGAATAGTAAAAGTTTGGCGAGCGGTCAGCATCCAGCATTTATGGACAAAGTACGTGATGAGCTCAACAATGTAATTAGTCGTCGTTCAGATCAATTGTCGGGCGTTAAAGTTTATACAACACTAGATATAAACGCGCAGCGCCGTGCAGAAGCTGCGCTCAAAGAGCAGGTCGACAATATCTCACAAAAGCGTAATCAACCGACGTTAGAAGCCGCAATGGTTGTATCTGATGTCAAAAACGGTGAGATTAGAGCAATAGTGGGTGGCAGAGAAACGGCATTCAGCGGATTTAATCGTGCATTAAATGCTTACCGGCCGATTGGCTCATTGGTAAAGCCCGCTGTTTATTTATCAGCCCTGGAGGACCCAGAACATTACAACTTGGCCACAATGCTTGAAGACACGCCAGTAAAAATGCGAAGCACTGGCGGTAAGTATTGGGAGCCATTAAATGCGGATAAAGAATTTCGTGGCAAAGTACCATTAATTGAAGCCTTAATTAACTCTTATAATGTGCCAAGCGTTAAGTTAGGCATGGCGGTCGGTTTAGATGAAGTGGCTTATACTATAAACCGACTCGGCGTTAATAAAGACATAACACAAGTGCCTGCGCTCACCTTAGGCGCCATCGATTTATCCGTACTGCAGGTAAATCAAATGTATCAAACCATCGCTAATAATGGGGTGTTGAATGAACTGCACAGCTTAACCGCCGTAACATCAAATGAAAATGAAGTGCTCTATTTACGCGATGTGACAAGTGAAATTCGGGCAGATGAATCAGCAACCTATCTAATTAATTATGCGTTGCACAAAGTCACGCTTGAGGGCACTGCTAGTGCTGTAAGAAAAGCCTTCCCAAATATCAATATGGCAGGTAAAACTGGCACAACCAATGATTATAGAGATAGTTGGTTTGCGGGTTTTGACAGAAACTTGGTTACATCTGTATGGATGGGCTCGGACGATAATTCGCCCATTAATTTGTCGGGCGCGAGCGGCGCAATGCAAATATTTATTTCCTTTCAAAAAAGACAATCACCTAAAAATTTATCTCGACGTTTCCCTGAAGGTTTGGGCATAGCCCACTTCAATGCACATACCGGTGAACTCTCAGCTCCAGGTTGCGGAGATATTTTAAGTGTGCCAGCCATTCTTAGTGTTTTACCTTCAATAGCTCAGGCCTGCAATGGGCAAGCTATAATTAAAACACAAGCCAAAAAGAAGCCAAAAACACTTTGGGAGAAATGGTTTGGAAACTAAGTATACAACCTGAGAATTGACTTCCCGTTTTACTCTTTTTTATGGTGGCGGACAATAATCCTAAGGCTGACCCATTATGAATTTACATCAATGTTACCAATTTAACCTCCAATTTTATGATGTGAAATAATGTATTCACATCATAAAATTAGTAAGAACTCACAATATATTCTTCGTCATCAGAGGCTTTAAAATAATTCATTATTCACATAACCTGCTTTCTATGTTGGCTGCGTATTTATGGGGCGAATATCTTTATATGCACCATTGTGGTGCTTAATATTCTGTCGCATCTATTTCAACAATCCCTATCTATCTGATTTTAATAATAATTTACTATTGGCATTGGTCTTGAATAAGACAACATAACTTTACCACTTGTTTTTGAATAACGCAGGAGCACATTATGAAATTAGTCACCGCAATCATTAAGCCTTTTAAGCTCGATGATGTTCGTGAAGCCATCTCTGAAATCGGAATTGACGGTTTAACCGTTACCGAAGTAAAGGGATTTGGTCGTCAAAAAGGTCACACTGAGTTATACCGTGGCGCTGAATACCAAGTTGATTTTTTACCTAAAGTTAAACTAGAAATCGCCATAAACGATGATCAAGTTGAGCGTTTGGTTGAAGCCATTGTTGGTGCAGCTAAAACAGGCAAAATTGGTGACGGAAAAGTATTCGTCTATGACTTAGAACAAGCTGTGCGTATTCGTACTGGCGAAGCAGACGCTGACGCTCTTTAAGTCGCGCAGTTAGATAAACGGAGAACAAAAATGGAAATAACATTCGAACTTGGGTATGCACTAGATACCTTTTACTTTTTAATCTGTGGCGCATTAGTAATGTGGATGGCGGCGGGTTTTACAATGTTAGAGGCGGGTCTTGTTCGCGCTAAAAACACAACTGAAATTTTAACCTAGAACGTCGCGTTATATTCAATTGCTTGTATTATGTACATGGTTTGTGGCTACAGCATTATGTATGGTGGTGGCGACTTCGTACTCTTCTTAGACGGTATTACTGCTGATGGGGCAACCGGAGTAGCTGAGGATGCAGCAACATACGCACCTTCAGCTGACTTTTTCTTCCAAGTCGTATTTGTCGCAACGGCAATGTCAATTGTGTCTGGCGCGGTTGCTGAGCGCATGAAGTTGTGGTCATTTTTAATATTTGCTGTTTTTCTCACCGCGTTTATTTATCCGATGGAAGGTAGTTGGACTTGGGGTGGCGAAGCAGTATTTGGTTTGTACAAGTTAGCTGATTACGGTTTCTCAGACTTCGCAGGTTCAGGCATTGTCCATATGGCAGGTGCTGCGGCTGCATTAGCTGGTGTTTTAGTACTTGGTGCTCGTAAAGGTAAATACGGTCCAGACGGCAAAGTGAATGCTATTCCGGGAGCTAACTTACCAATGGCAGCACTAGGTACATTCATCTTATGGATGGGTTGGTTTGGATTTAACGGTGGTTCAGTATTAGCTACCGCAAGCGTTGAAAGTGCCAACAGTGTTGCTGTTGTATTCATGAATACCAATATGGCTGCTGCTGGTGGTTTAGTCGCTGCATTGTTACTTGCAAGAATATTATTCGGCAAAGCTGACCTAACGATGGCACTCAATGGCGCACTGGCTGGTCTAGTCGCAATTACTGCTGAGCCTTCAACACCAACACCACTAATAGCAACTGCTATTGGCGCTTGTGGTGGTTTGATTGTGGTCGCCAGTATCCTTGCACTAGACAAGTTTAAAATCGATGATCCTGTAGGCGCTATTTCAGTTCACGGTGTTGTTGGTCTATTCGGTTTACTAGTCGTTCCGTTAACTAATCCTGCAGCTAAGTTCGGTGGCCAAATTTTAGGTGCCGCGACTATCTTCATTTGGGTATTCGGTACAAGTCTTATTGTTTGGCTGGCAATAAAAGCGGTTATGGGAGTCAGAGTTACAGAAGAGGAAGAGTTTGAAGGCGTAGATATGAGTGAGTGTGGATTAGAAGCTTACCCAGACTTTACAACAAGCCGTCAATAAGTTGATTCGATAGAGTGGAAAGAGTTAGCAAGGGACCGCTAGCTCTATCAGGGAAAGGCAAGGACGATGCAAGGAAACAAAAGTTGGCGTAAAAATAACTATAAATATACGCCAGCTATTAATGTCAGAATTGACATATAGCCTCGATTTATCGAGGCTTTTTTATGTCTATTGGTCAGAATCCTGAATATTTCAGGTTAATTTGATATTTAACGCCACAAGATATAGACACACGCTAAAACATAACTTTAGCTTATATTAAATTTGAAAAAATTCATGTTCTTCATTCTTATACCCGTTTCAATTATCGTGATTATCGCTTTATTTACTGATACTGCAGCAACTGTATTACGCGTGTTAAATACAGGCGTCTCGTTAACTAACTCGTATAAAATTACCCGTGATACTCCCTACGGGAGCGAGCCTTGACAAAAACTAGATATTTATCGAGCCCAAGATGCAGACGAAAATGCCCCCGTCATCGTATTCTTTTTTGGAGGAGAGAACGTTCAGCTGATGAAAGTCGCTAATCATATGACAGGAAGTGAGCCACCAATGATATTACTGCATGGAAACTGAGATACAACGGCAGGTAAATTTAATTAAGATACCATGGCTACAGACTTAGCCCAAGGAAACGTTAAGCATAAATCTGTGTTATATGGTGATGATATTACGCATAGCACATACCTTTCAAGCTACATCCTTTGTTTGCAGGCAAAGTGAATATAACCGAGGATATAGATAATTTTTTTAAAACGTTGGACTAAAATGCAGCGTGGTTACGATGCATTAGTTTGTTATTTATGCATTAAGCCCAACTTTTTATGGCTTAAGTAGTCGACAACTGAAGACTAACTGGACAGTGATCCGAACCATGAATATCGTTATGAATTTCGGCATTGCTAATCTGCTCTTTTAATTTCTGGGATACGAAAAAATAATCAAGTCTCCAACCTACATTGCGCTCCCTAGCACCCGCTCTATAACTCCACCAACTGTACTTTACTGTTTCAGGGTTTACGTGTCGAAAAGTGTCTACATAGCCAGCCGCAACGAGATTGTCTATACCGTCTATTTCTTTTTGTGTATAGCCAGCGCTTTTATTGTAATTAGGTTTTGGTCGAGCTATGTCAATATCATGATGGGCCACGTTTAAGTCGCCACAAATGACTACCGGCTTGAAAACCTCGAGTTGTTTTATATAATTTAGAAAATCAGCGTCCCATTGTGTTCTGTAGGACAAGCGTTTTAACTCGTTGCCTGAATTAGGTGTGTATACAGTCACTAAGTAAAATTCGGCAAATTCTGCACACAAAACTCGGCCTTCTTGATCATGTTCCCCGATACCGATGTCACTCGTTACATCAATGGGTTTGACTCGCGTTATGATACTGGTCCCAGAATACCCTTTTTTAACTGCTGAGTTAGCGAATACATGATAACCCTGCAAATCGCTCAAGGCCTCAATCACTTGCTCGTCTTGTGCTTTAGTTTCCTGCAAACACAGAACGTCACAATCTAGCGAAGCTAAAGACTCAAAAAAATCTTTTTTTATTGCTGCTCGAACACCATTAACGTTCCAAGATACTAATTTCATCGAGTTCTCCAAAACTGCTACTTCATTTTTGTTAGATGGTTATTGTATAGGTTAACAAGGTAATGCCAAGTGATGTTGAGGCGTTTTTTTATGTAAGCTACTAGAGTTCGTTGCAGGCTTGTAAACTGAGGAGTCGCAGTGCACTTTACCGAGTCCTATAAAAAATATTAGTCCCAGCGCTTGGTATCTTCAGTTGATGCACTTTCTTTACACTCTCCTTTGAACTCGGTTTCTTGTAATAGTTGCGAATATCCCAATTCAAAGTAACCTTTTCTACAATAGCCCGTTTCTGCAAGTTTACTCTCTACCAGATGCATCATCATCTTCCGTTTGTTGCTATTGAGCCCTGATACAGAGGGAGAGTCTGTTTGATAGGATTCAGCTTTGCCACTTCGGTCACCACCCCCTTGTCGGCCTCTGCCTCCTCGCTCGCGATCTATGGGGACATCCCTTGTCTCGCGCTCAGCTTGACTATTTAGTCTGCCTTTATATTGTTGTCGATGGGATACTGAAAGCAAAAATTGTTTGGATCCATCGCTCTGGATTTCGGTGGTAAATTGGGCGTTTTCACGCATCTCTCTGCTAGGCATACTTGAGCATGCAGATAGAAAAAATAATGACATAAATATAATTAAAATACTGACTTGTGAAAGCAAAATGATAACTCAATTGAAGAGGACAGCTCAATAGACCAATTTTTATAGGATTTGTTGCAAAAAGCCGTAAATTCCTTTTCGCACTCAACGCAAATCAGCGTTACACTATCGGCATCAGACCTGTTGATATAATTAAAATTAATCAAACATAAAACATAAAACATAAAACATAAAACATAAAACATAAAACATCAAACATCAAACATAAAGAGTGCAGTATGCTTAAGTCGATCAAATCTACCCTTGTTCTGTTTTCTAGTATTTCAATAACGTTGCTTGCCGGCCATGCGAGCGGATACGACCGCATAACAGGCGAAACGTTTGCTAGTCGTTCTGAAGTGATTGCGCAAAATGGTATGGCTGCAACCAGCCAACCATTGGCTACTCAAGTCGCCTTGGATATACTAAAAAGTGGTGGCAATGCTATTGATGCGGCCATAGCGGCAAATGCGATGTTAGGTTTAGTTGAACCCACCGGTAGCGGCATAGGCGGCGACTTATTTGCTATTGTTTGGGAAGCCAAATCGCAAAAGTTGTATGGGTTAAACGCATCAGGACGATCACCAAAAGGGCTTACTCGTGACTATTTTGTTCAGCAGGGCTTAGATAAAATTCCAGCTTTTGGACCATTACCAGTTTCTGTGCCCGGGGCAGTCGATGGTTGGTTTATGCTAAGTGAGCGATTTGGCTCAAAGTCGATGCAAGAACTACTTGCTCCTTCAATTCGATATGCGCGCGCCGGATTTCCTGTATCAGAAGTCATTGCTTATTATTTTGAAATGAATCAAAAACGAATAGGGCATTACCCAGGTTTTGAGGAAACCTTCACCATAAATGGAAAAACGCCGAAGAAAGGACAAATTTTTAAGAATCCAAATCTTGCTGCTACTTACGAAAAATTAGCAACCGGCGGGCGCGATGCATTTTACAAAGGCGATATCGCGCGCACCATCAGCGGGTTTATGCAAAGCCAAAATGGATTGCTTAGTTATCAAGATATGGCGTCACATACATCAGATTGGGTTGAGCCGGTATCGACTAATTACCGTGGTTATGACGTGTGGGAATTACCGCCCAATGGTCAAGGTATTGCAGCTTTGCAAATCCTCAATCTATTGGAGTTATACGACATTGAAAGTATGGGCCGAGATAGTGCCGAGTTTGTACATACTTTTGTTGAAGCAAAAAAGCTCGCATTTGAAGACAGGGCTAAGTTTTATGCTGACCCTGACTTTAATCAAATTCCGGTAGATTGGTTGATTTCCAAGGAATATGCAGAAAAACGCCAAAAGCTGATTGATCCTGATGTATCCGCAAAGCGAGTGGATGCCGGCAAACATGAAGGCGATACCATTTATCTGACCGTTGCTGACAGTCAAGGCAATATGGTGTCACTAATTCAAAGTAACTATCGAGGCATGGGGTCTGGCATGATCCCAACCGATTTAGGTTTTGTTTTGCAGAACCGCGGTGAAATGTTCTCGCTTGATAAAAATCATTTTAATTCTCTAGAACCCGGTAAGCGTCCGTTTCATACAATTATTCCTGCTTTTGTCACTCGTAACAACAAACCACTGATGAGCTTTGGTGTTATGGGGGGTGGAACGCAACCACAAATGCATGCTCAAATTATTATTAATATGATTGATTTCGGTATGAATTTACAAGAGGCTGGTGACGCACCGCGGATATTGCATACTGGCTCTAGCTCACCCGAGGGAGATATTATGACCGAGGGCGGGTATATTAGCTTAGAATCTGGATTTTCAGCAAAAACGCGTCGCGGTTTACTTGAAAAAGGGCATACGATAAAAGACGTTTCGGGCGCTTTCGGCGGTTATCAAGCGATCATGCTAGACGATAAAAACAAAGTGTATTATGGTGCTTCTGAAACTCGAAAAGACGGTCAAGCCGCAGGATATTAATTAATGAGTCAACCGCAAAAGGGTATTTGCGCAGAGCCAAATTTGCATGCTCAATATTTGTTGTTTAACGTTGTCGACGATGACTTTCCAGCAATGCGTGAGAAACTGTCTCGCCTGCTCGATTTGTTTGAGCATTTTGATGATGAACATTATGAGGCAATGGTGTCTGGTGTCATTGCCATAGGCTCAAGTTTTTGGTCTGAAATATATCCTCATAGTTCACCTCAAGAGCTCGCTGGATTCCCAGATATGCAAAGCGACGACCGATGTGCTCCGGTACTTCCTTGTGATCTATTTATTCAAATTAGAGCTGACCGTCTGGATATATGTCACGCTGTGGGTATTGAAGTCCTCGATTTACTTCGCGTGCACGTTGAACTTGTGGAACAGGTTAGTGCTTTTCGCTATCTTGATGGTAGAGATTTAACTGGCTTTTTGGACGGTGAAGACAATCCAAGAGGTATGAAAAAATTTGATATTGCGGTGGTTGGCGATCTGGATCCGGAATATAAGGGCGGCAGCTACGTGCATATTCAGCGTTATCGCCATGATATGAATCGATGGAATTCACTCTCGTTGCGCAGGCAAGAAGGCGTAATGGGTAAAACAAAAGAGCATAATTTGCCCTTAGTCGACAGCGGACGCTCATCGCATAGTTTTCGCACTAAATTAACCGGCCCGAACGGGGAGTATCCTAGTTTATTAAAGCAAAGCATGCCGTATGGCGACATGCTAATGCAGGGCCTATTCTTTATCAGCTGTGCAAATAGCAGTAAGTCATTTAGTGACATGCTGCATAGCCGTATTTTTGGCGATGAAATGGGCCATTATGATCGCCTTCTCGATTATTCAAACGCTGAAACCGGAGCTGCTTTCTTTGCACCTTCAATCCAATTCATTAAGCGTCATGCAAAAGAATATGACGATGGGAAAGTTCCTTTTTGAGCGATTTATTAGGTGAAGCTGGTCAGGACTTCTCTACTGCATTTGCGACCGCTATACTTGTCGAATCCCTTGCGTTCTCTTACGTTTGCGGCAAGCCCGTTATTGACATCAAGAAATGGCATTTGAATAAATCAGAACACGTATTCTTATATGGCCCATCTGGGTGTGGTAAAAGTACGCTGTTAAATTTACTTTCAGGTATTTTAGCGCCGCAGCACGGTAAGGTTAATATATTAAATACAGATATTACAGTCTTAAAACCGAGCAAAAGAGACCGCTTCAGAGCTCAACATATTGGTGTCGTTTTTCAGCAGTTTAATTTGATTCCTTACTTGAGTGTGCTCGATAATATTCGCCTAGCAATGCATTTTGCCAATGATAATGCTGACAAAGACAGCTCTTATAAAAAGAATGCTAGCACGCAAGAACGCATAGTTTCCATGCTGCAAGCGTTACAATTACCCGCAGATTGCATACAGCAAAAAGCCAGTAAATTGAGCGTTGGACAGCAACAACGAGTAGCCATAGCTCGAGCACTAATTAATAAGCCGGATGTTCTGATTGTTGATGAACCGACATCGGCCCTCGATGCATCAGCTAAAGACGCCTTTATGAAGGTGCTCATTGAAACCGCAACAAGTTCAAACGCTGCACTCATATTTGTTAGCCATGACCAGTCATTAGCAAATCATTTTGAGCGAGTTGAATCATTAACTGATATAAACGGTAGCCCTGTTGTAAGTCAATTGGATAGCAAAGGATGATTTTCAGCGTTGCCAAGCAGAGTTTATTGCATAGGAAAGTGTCCGTATTTTTGACGTTTTTAGCCTTGTTAGTCAGCGTGTCTTTACTAGTTTTTATCGAGCACACTCGCAAAGAAGCGAAAAATAGCTTTTACCGGACAGTTTCCGGTGTTGACTTGATTGTTGGAGCTCGAACAGGACAAATCAATTTGCTGCTAAGTTCTGTCTTCAGAGTGGGGGCCAATGCGAATTCGGTCAGTTGGGAAAGCTATCAGCGTATTGTTTCGAATGCACAGGTTGAATGGGCGATCCCGCTTTCACTCGGTGATTCGCATAAAGGTTTCGCCGTCATTGGCACGACAAACGCGTATTTTGAGCACTATCGCTATGGCGAAAAACGCCAATTAAGGTTTGCAGTTGGAGGACGCTTTACCAATACTATGGTAAATAAAGGCGTGAATAATAATGTAAAAACGGGGGCGGTAATTAATCACTTCGATGTTGTTTTAGGCGCGGACGTAGCCAAGCAATTGAATTATAAAGTGGGCGATCAAATCATCATTTCTCATGGTGTTGGTAAAATTAGCTTTAGTCATCATGGCGATCATCCATTCACCGTTGTCGGTATTTTGCAGCTCACGGGAACACCAGTCGATCAGGGCGTACATGTTGGTTTGAACGCGATAGAGTCTATTCACGTCCAGCCTAAAAGAAGCTTATCTAAAAAAATGCTTTCTCAAAATAGTCTGAAAAAGTCTAAACAAGCTGAAAATAATCACGATGAGCATGAGCATGAGCATGAGCATGAGACAGAACAAGAACAAGAACATAACCATATTGCTGATTCAGATATGCAATCTGCGTTAGCGAATTTATCGAGTCAAGTCAGCCACGATTTGCATGAGCGCCAGATCATGCAACCTACTCAAGTGTCGGCCTTTATGCTCGGTCTAAAGTCACGTATCGCTGTGCTGCAAGTCCAACGACAAGTAAATCAAGATAAACTCGAACCGCTCTCGGCAATTATCCCAGGTGTTGCCTTAGGCGAGCTTTGGCGTTTAGTTGGTGCGATTGAAAATGTATTGCGTATTATTTCAGCGGCAGTATTGATTGCCAGTCTGTTAGGTTTGAGTACTATGTTACTAGCCTCTTTGAGGGAGCGTAACGCTGAAATTAACGTGTTGAGGATAATGGGTGCTAAACCTAGCTTTGTATTCTGGTTACTACAGTTAGAGGCACTCAGCATCGCATTAGGAGCCTGTATCACTGCTGTGGTATCAGTTATGGGCCTGATTTTTGTGAGTAATGACTGGTTGTTGGCGGAATATGGTTTATCGTTAAGTCCAAACATTCTGTCAATACAGACCCTGTGGGTTTTAGTTGCTGTGCTAGTCGCGACATTCGTGATCGCGTTAATTCCTAGCATTGGCGCCTATCGAAATGCGCGCACGCTAACCTAGTCTAAATAAAAGGAATGAGCTTGGCGCTCGACTATTCTTAAAATTAGCTAATAAATGCGCGTTATCGGGCGATAACCCTTGATATTAATAAGACGTTTAGTCTTCAGTACCTTTTTCGTATGCTAGAGAGTGTTATGTCTAACTTAATGTCATCTGTTGATCAGCGCACGCAGTTAGTGGGCGAAAACCGCCTAGAATTGCTGTTATTCAAATTGGGTTCGCGACACACTTTCGCGCTCAATGTATTCAAAGTAAGAGAAGTGATAACCGTTCCCCCTTTGAATCAAATGCCGGGCTCTCATTGCCATATAAAGGGCGTCACAAATTACAGGGGCGGGTCGATACCGATTATCGATTTAAGGTCGGCTATTCATTTGGGTAACAATAACGCTGATTATGAGCCTCAGAACGTCATTATTACCGAATACAATAGAAGCGTACAAGGGTTCCTAATCGGACAAATAATGAATATTGTGAATACCTCATGGAGTGATATTCAGCCGCCGCCAACTTCCGCTGGTAAGAATAACTATTTAACTGCTTTCACAAAAGTGGAGAACGATGGGAAAGTGGAACTTGTCGAAATCATTGATGTTGAAAAAGTACTTTCGGAAATCATTCATTACGATACCTCAATTTCAGAAGGTCTCTTAGACTCTGATGTAAAAGAAAGTTTAATAGGTCAGACAGTACTTGTAGTTGACGACTCAGCAACTGCTCTATGGCAAATTCGTGAAACACTGGCACAATTAGGCATTGAAATTATTGAAGAAAAGGATGGGCTCAAAGCACTTAATCTTTTAAAAAGTTGGGCCGACGAAGGCAAAACAATCACGGATGAAATTTTAATGATGTTTACTGATGCAGAAATGCCACAAATGGATGGTTACCGACTGACTGCTGAAGTGCGCAAAGATGAAAGAATGTCTACTTTATTTATTGCTTTAAACACGTCGTTAAGCGGCAGTTTTAATGAAGCAATGGTCCAGAAAGTTGGTTGTAATAGATTCATTTCTAAATTCCAGCCCGATTTGTTAGTCGAAGTTGTACAAGAACGAATGAGGGAAGTATTAAAGGACCGAAGGCTAACATAAGCGTTTTGTGCAATTCAAACAGTTAACTATGGCGAGTAATTTTCGGTACTCTGATCTCTCAAGTAAAGCATTACTGGGCTTTTCATCGAAGATGAAATAACCTAAGGTCTACCATCAACGAATAGGTACCAATTTTTATGAAGTCAGCCACAATAATAGCCGTTGTTTTTAGCTTTTTACTTAGCTTCCCTTTATTAGCTGCGACAGTTGTCAAGCCAGCACCTTTAGTTTCGATTCCGACCCATGATAACTTTTTCAACAGCATTGCAGCTCTATGCGGCAAAGCATTTGAGGGTAAAGTTGTGTTTGACAATGATCCAAGCCCAGCATTTGAGCGCAAACTAGTGATGCATGTTAGAAGATGCTCAGGTACGCAGTTACAAATTCCATTTCATCTTGGCAGTGATGCTTCGCGGACGTGGATTATTACCAAAACGGGGAGTGGTTTGAATTTAAAGCATGATCATAGAAATGAAGATGGCACCGATGATGCGTCAACCATGTATGGTGGGCATACGGTTGATGCAGGTTATGATCAGGCTCAGTCGTTTCCAGCAGACCAGTATTCAAAGGAACTATTTGCCCGAGCTGGCAATCCTCAGTCGAATGGCAACACATGGCAAATGTTTATTTATCCTGAAAAGTTTACTTATAGAATGGTCCGAGAAGGAAGAGAGTTTCGGGTAGATTTTGACTTAACTAAACCTATTGAAGCGCCAAAAGCACCTTGGGGATATGCTGACTAATTACCTTATGCACCTAAGTTATAGATAGTAGAGCTCAAATCGCATCTTATTGTGGCTACGCCGCTATTATGGGGCAGTAAAAACGTGTGATATGTTTAAGTGTGTCGTTAGTATTAATGGCGTCACGCACTTACCCGAGCAGGTTGACTTTGACTTAGATAAGTTTGCATCCGAGAAATGTTAAGTTGTAATAAAGAGAGTATTGGTGATGTTGATGCTGTTTGCTTGCCTATTCAGCGCATTTGATTTCTACTTCAGAGTAACTTTTCTTACATGTTTCTAAATTTAATTCGTGCGATAACCTCAAAGATAGTAATAATAAATGGTGTCTATTTGCCCATAACCTTATAAAATCTAAATTTATAAGCATTAATTTTTCTTTGACGGTCTTATTATACAAAGTGAGCAATAACAACACCTCTACATTCAGACAAAGCTTACAACTTGCTTGGCCTATTTCTTTGCAAAGTATTCTTGTAACCATGCTGGGCATGAGCGACATTATGATGGTCGGTCATTTGGGCGATGCTGCAGTTGCTTCTGTTGGATTAGGTAATCGCATTCAGTTTGTTGTGCTGATCATTTTGTCTGGTTTGGCTGCTGGTGTGGGTGTGTTATCTGCGCAATATTATGGTGCGGGCAAATCCACGCGTATTAGTCCTATCGTTATAAAGACATTGATTATTGGGGCTGCACTGTTATTACCGGTGGTGTTGCTGACTTTTGTTTTTGGCGATAGGCTCGTTGGCTTAGCAACGACTGATCCTGCAATCATTGATGCTGGCACACAATATCTGTGGGTCACTATGCCTAGTTTGGCCTTCGTATTAGTGGTGATGGTTTTTGAGAATGCGCTGCGTGGCTTTAGTCAGGTCAGGCTTTCTATGGCGCTTGGCAGTATTGCCATTTCTATCAATATCGCTCTGAATTACTGGTTAATTAACGGAGGCTTAGGAGTTGATGCCCTGGGCGTTCTAGGTGCGGCTTGGGCGACTTTTATTGCCAGATCCATTCACGCCCTAATGATTGTATTTTGTCTGGCGAAAAGCAAACATATTGTCTTTCCTACCTGTATTGCTGGTATTGAATTTTATGATAAAGAACAGTGGCGGCATTTAATTAAATTAGTATGGCCGATGATGGTGAGCTTCGGTGTCTGGTCATTAGGCACATTTGTTTATCAGCTTATATATGGTCGTATTGGTACACAAGAGCTAGCTGTAATGAGCCTGATGGCTCCGCTGGAAGGCTTATTAGTTGCCTTCTTTTTTGGCTTTGCTTCCGCATGCTCTATTATGGTTGGCCAGCAACTCGGGCGAGATGCATTTAGCTCTGCGTGGTCGTTAGCGCGCGGTTTTGCGATTAGTGCACCAATAGTGACCTTTTTCTTAGGGTTGCTGATGCTAAGTTTGGAATCATTAATGTTCATGCCTTACTCCAACTTAGACCAGAGTACTCTAGCTGTCGCTCACGACCTATTTCTCCTGATTACATTTGGCACGTGTATAAAAGTATTTAACATGACGGCTTCAATGGGAATTTTGCGCGCAGGTGGTGATAATAAGCACTGTATGCTTATCGATTTCTCGGGTATGTGGGTAATTGGTATTCCGTTGACTTTTGCCGCTGCTTTTTATTTTGCTTTGCCGATCTATTGGGTAGTGCTGATTACCTATTCAGAAGAGATCGTCAAGTCGGTCCTGTTTGTCTATCGGATGAAAACAAAGCATTGGCTGCGCAACCTTACATTGCATTGCGTGCCGCCGGAGTTAATTTAGTGTTTTATCCGCATTTGATGTAGCAAATCGTGTTTGTTGTATATTTATACATCAACACGATGCGGACCACTAAAATAGTGGTCCGCAGATGCGATTCGGTGACTTGATGTATTCAGTTTGCGATTTAATAAATTGCAGTGTTATGCTCTGCTTGTAAACTTAACATCAGTCGTATTTACTTTTATTTTTTCGCCAGTTGAAATATATTCAGGTACTTGGACCGTCAAACCGGTAGATAAGATAGCTGGTTTTGTGCGAGCACTAGCCGACGCGCCCTTAATTGAAGGGTCGGTTTCAGTAATAACCAAATCAACTGAGGCCGGCAGTTCAATACCCACAGGTTTGTCATCTACAATTAACACCTGTAAACCAGTCGTTTCTTCGGTAATAAACAAAAGCTCATCGCTAATAGTTTCTTTATCAAGCGAATAAGGAGTGTAATCTTCATTATCCATAAAGACATATTCATCGCCATCATTATATGAAAACATCACCTTTTTCTTACTAAACTCAGCTGTATGTATCATTTCATCCGCTTTGAAACTTTCATCTGCTTTAGCACCAGTAGCGACTTCATATAAACGCATTCTATACAAACTTGCACCTGCTCTTCCGCTCGGCGTAAGCTTTACGATGTCTTTTACAAAATATACTTTTCCATTAAGTTCAATGGCGGCATTTTTCTTTATTTCACTGGCTTTTGGCATACTGCTTCTCGTTAGTATCGATAATAAGGTTCTGGTTTGTTTAAAAATAGAACGGGCTGCGTGAATGATATAACATTTTTGTATGCCATGTCTGTTATTGATAGCTAAGCACAGATTCGATAGCGTCTAATCGTGCCCAATTTGCAGTGCGCCATCCCAGTTTTCAGGAACGCCGTGTAAAATCAGTTGTTCGGTCCACTTAATATGATGCTTGATGATGGGATCTTGCGGACTCAGCTTCCTCGCTTCACGGAATACATCAAGTGCTTCGCGCAAGTTACCATCAATTCGTAAATCCAATCCGCGTTGAATAGCGTCAGCCATCCCTAATCGTTTCTTTTGCAACGGTTCGGGCAAATGAGAAAGTACTTCAACCAACTTTAAAGGCTCGGTGCGACCTTTTACCTTAACCCAGTCGATGGTGCGAGAAGCAAATGCGTATTGTGCAGTTGCCACTAATTGGTCTGTCACAATGATATCGACGTTGTAAACCGGCGCCAATGTTTCAAGGCGTTGTGCAATATTGACACTATCACCAATAACGGTTGTATCCATCCTATCGTCTGAGCCTACGGTGCCAATAATGACGGGTCCAAAGTGGATGCCAATGCCAATATTGACAGCAGCATAGCCACTTTTTTCACGGTGCTCATTATATAAATGTAATGCTCGTCTGAGGCCAATCGCAGCTCGAATTGAATCTTGTGCTTTGTCACAGTCAGACCCTTCAGGATTGTCGAACAATGCCATAATGGCGTCACCAATAAATTTATCGATAAAGCCTTTGTTATCGTGAATAGGTGCATTCATTCGCAAGAAGTACGAATTTAGAAAATTCATTAATTCCTGAGGGGTCATTTTTTCAGAGAGACCAGTAAAGCCACGAATATCGCAGAATAAAATGGCGACATTGTCTTCGTCCGCATAACCGAGTTCGATTGATTGGCCTTGTTTATAAATGTGCTCTACAAATTGGCGAGGAACAAATTTTTGGAAATTTTGATTAAGGTGCATTGCCTGGTCAGCCTTTTGCTGATAAGAATGCTGCTCAGCATCGGTATATTGGATAAGCTTATTTTTGATGCGTTGAGCCCTACGCAAGGCAATTAACCATAGCGTAGTGCTTACAACCGCATAAATTGATAAACCAATAACCCAAATGAGCACGGACTTAACTTCCTTTTACTTACTTCGCAGTAATTTGCTTGAATGCCCTGTCTGCGGCGTCAATAGTTGCTTCAACAACATCGATAGTATGCATTTTCGAAACAAAACCTGCTTCGTAAGATGCGGGTGCAAAATAAACACCTTCGTTCAACATTGCATGGTAGAACTGGTTAAACTGTGCTGTATTACAATTGGTCGCTTGTTTGTAATTGGTGACATGTTCAACGTCAGTGAAAAACATCCCGAACATACTACCAGCGACATTTATGCTCATGGGTATATTATTTCGATGTGCTGTATCTCTTATACCTTCAGCTAATATTCTAGTATTTTCAAAAATACTATCGTAAAACCCCGGCTCCGCTAATTGCGATAGTGCGGCAAGACCCGCTGCCATTGCAATTGGGTTACCTGATAATGTGCCTGCTTGGTATATAGGGCCGGTTGGCGCTATGTGCGTCAGTATTTTCTTTTTGCCGCCAAAAGCACCGACTGGCATACCTCCACCAATGACTTTACCAAGACAAGTAAGATCAGGTTCTACGCCGTAACGCTCTTGAGCACCGCCTAAAGAGACCCTAAATCCGGTCATAACTTCATCGAATATAAGCAATGCGCCATAGTGGTCGCAAATGCTACGCAAGCCTTCTAAGAATCCTTCAACAGGTGGTATGCAGTTCATGTTGCCAGCGACCGGTTCTACAATAATGCAGGAAATATCGTCGCCATGTTGATCAAATGCGCCTTGCACAGAGTCAAGGTCATTAAAGTCAACTGTTAATGTATGTTTTGCAAAGTCGTCGGGTACACCGGGTGAACTTGGCACACCTAAGGTAAGCGCACCAGATCCTGCTTTTACTAAAAGAGAGTCGGCGTGGCCGTGGTAACACCCTTCAAACTTCAATATTTTGTCTCTGGCGGTATAACCGCGAGCAAGACGTATTGCACTCATAGTAGCCTCTGTGCCTGAATTTACCATGCGCACCATTTCCATTGATGGTACCAACTTATTGACTAACTCAGCCATAATAATTTCGGCTTCGGTTGGTGCGCCATAACTCAAACCGAATTCAGACGCGTCAATAACTGCTTGCCTGACTTTGGCGTTGTTGTGGCCTAATACCATTGGACCCCAAGAATTAATGTAGTCAATGTAGCGATTGCCATCTACATCCCACATGTATGGTCCATCGGCCTTATTAATAAATCGAGGAGTCCCGCCTACTGCTTTAAATGCGCGAACAGGTGAATTCACGCCGCCGGGAATCGTAATTTGAGCACGTGCGAAAAGTTTTTCTGATTGGGTTGTCATAGTTAGCTTTGGCCTTTATTGCTGTACCAATGTACGGGTCTATCGAAATCGGAGACTTTGTTTTCAACGCCTAACGTCAGGGCAAACAATGCCATTCTGACTAAGACGCCGTTATCAGTTTGCCTAAAAATCGCCAGATTAGGATTAAGATTTAAATCGTTATCAAGTTCGTTTGCTTCCGCTCTGGAGTCCCTTGGGAGAGGATGCATGATGACCGTTTTTGATTGGAAGTGTTTCGTATATATTTGTTGATTCAAACGAAATTTCCCACGATATTTATTTGCTTCATCTTGTGATGGAAAACGCTCTTCTTGAATACGAGTTTGATAACAGATATCTGCGTTAAAACTCCCTTCTAAGTGCTCAGTTATTGTTAGTTTATGACCTGCATTCATTATCATGTCGCAAATATAAGCGGGCATGCTTAATTCTTGTGGTGAAATAAACGTAAAATGTAGATCTTTGTATAAGCACAATAACTTTGACAGGGAGTGCACGGTGCGACCGTATTTAAGATCGCCAATCATGGCAATGTTTAAGCCATCAATTCCTTCACCGTGAAACTTTCTTTCTTTTTCGATAGTGTATAAGTCAAGTAATGCTTGAGTTGGATGCTCGTTAGCACCATCGCCTCCATTTATTACTGGCACTCGACTGCCTTCGGCAAACTCAGCCACAGAGCCCTCTTGTGGGTGCCGCATAGCAATTATATCGGAATAACCGCTAAGCACTCTAGCGGTGTCATACAATGACTCACCTTTCGCTAGTGCCGAGTTACTCATACCTGTAGTTTCTCGAACTTCGCCTCCCAGCAAATTGAATGCGGTGCCGAAGCTGACTCGGGTTCTTGTGCTAGGCTCGAAGAACAAATTACCCAGTATCGCACCTTCAAGAACTTGTGTGCGCTTCTTGCGCAGCGCATAAGGTAACATGCTGTCTGCTACTACAAAGACTTTTTCTATCGCTTCTCGGTCAAACTGCGCGACACTTAACACATGATTACCAGTAAATTGAGTCATCAAAACGGCGCCTTTGTCAGTAAAATATTAACTGTTACGGAGTTTATCAAAAAATGGCGAATTAAAGCGCTAAATTTTCATAAAAATATTACAAAAGTGTCAGTATTGTTGCACAACTTACTTTCTAATTTATATAGCTCGATTAATTGAACAATTCGGCAATTTTGAGGGTTTTAGTAACGACCTTGCGTGCATAGACTTTCAGCTCTGCTAGCTCTTGTTTGTATGCTAACCCCAGCATACTGAGCATATGATAGTTACCTTTCAAGAGATTAAAAAAATCCGTAGCAAGTTCTTTTGCATCAGACTCTAATAACCTACTTTCGGGGTGTTTCATTAGTAAGTCTTTGACCAAATTGACGCTATGTAATGGTCCTGCGTCATAAAACAGTTGTGCTATATGTAAGTTATTCTTTGATTCGCCTATAACGGCAGAATACATGGCGATAACGCGTTTATCGTTGAGTAATTGAATAAACTTAAAGGCAATCGAATAAAGAATATCGTCAAGTGGACTCGAATCGATACAAATGGCAGCTTCTTCAATCCGGTATTCCTCACATTTGCTTTCAATAACCGCATTATACAATACGTCTTTATTTTGAAAATGTGAATAAACGGTCTGTTTGGAAACACCGCTTTGCTTAGCAACGGCATCCATAGAAGTACGGTCATATCCTTGCTGCAAGAATAGTTCTCCTGCGTGATATAAAATTTGATGGCGTTTTTGGCTACTCTTCGGTCGGCCGACTATCTTCGGTTTGCTTTGCTCTTGTGAATTTTTAGCGGGTGTAGATAAACTAGTCATAGGTTCCATATGGTTAATGAATTCTTCCGCAGTAGAAATTAAAATATTGAGACTGAGATCTAATTTAGCATAATATTAGTAATCACACTACACGGTCTAGTATTTACGCTTTAGCGTGCTCCACATATATCAGTAATTGCAGCTATTCGACTTATTATATCAAGTAGAAGGTAACATTCCCACTCGGTGTAAAAAACTCAGGTTAAGCCTATAGGCAGCACAAAAATGAAATTTTCTTTAGTATTGGATTTTAATAAATGATCACTAATAAAGGTCCCGCTGACAATATTGCATCAAGCTCAGATGTATCTGCAGGGCAACCCAATGACCGCGCTTTGGTTGATAGCCATAAGCTTGTAAATGAGGGAAAGTTGGCACTCCTAGCTATTTGCATCGGTAGTTTTCTATTACTGATTGTCTTGATTTTATTTTCAGGTGATAAAACAGCAATTGCATTTGCAGATAAGCAATCGATGGTTATTGAAAATGCTAGAGTAAATGTACAAGTACTTTCTATCCAACCAGCTTATACAAAGCAGCGAAAAGTCTACGGCCTAATTGAGTCTGCACAACAAGCCAATCTTGCGTTTGAACTTTCCGGAGTGATTGAGCAAACACGGGCTGTTGAAGGTGAAAGAGTGAAGAAAGGGCAGATTTTAGCAACCCTAGGGAAACAAAGACTATTCGCTCAAAAGAAAGAACTAGATGCAGTTTTACTAAGAGCAGAAGCAGATGCAAGGCTAGCTAGCTTATCTGCAAAGCGAACAGCTGAATTAGTCAAAAAACGCCTAGAACCAGAGCAAAGATTAGACGAGGCGAGGGCAGCTTTAGATGCGGCCAATGCGTTAGTAAATGAAGTAAGAGCTAAACACGAAAGCCTTGATGTCGAACTTCAGAAGTCGTCGTTAGTTGCGCCTTTTGACGGTCAGCTTGTGCAACAACTATTGGATTCAGGAACAGTGGTGAGTTCCGGTCAGCCGGTGTTTTCGCTAATCGCTGAGCTGGACTTAGAAGCCAGAATAGGGCTGCCAACGCAGTCTCCTTTAGCATTGAATGTAGGTGCCCCATACGACCTGATCTATGAAGATGAAACGTTACCATCAATATTAATTTCAATAGCAAAACAACGAAATAGAGCCACTCGAGCGGTAGATGCTGTATTTAAGATAGATTCCCAAGCGGCGCAAAAAAGCTATCTAATGCCTGGCGATCTAGTATCACTGTCAGTTGACGTACAAATTCAAAAACAGGGTGCATGGATCCCCATCAGTGCTCTATCAAACGGCGTTAGAGGCTTGTGGACGTTGTTTGTCATTGATAAGTCAAGCGGCTCTCAAATTATTCAGGCTCGCAGTGTTTATGTAGAATATCTGGAACAAGACCGTGCATTTGTATCCGGCGCTATAGTGCAAGGTGAGCTGCTAGTGGTGTCGGGTTTGCACCGATTAACGCCTAACCAGTTAGTACAAAATATCCACATGCTCAATACGCCGAGAAATTAAATAATGTCAAATGCACAACCTAATTCATCCTGGTATACGACTTTCTTTCGTAGAGGGCATTTGCTTGCTTTAAGCATCATTATTATTCTTGTCGCCGGTTTATCGGCAGTGGCGACTTTGCCGCGTCTTGAAGACCCGCGAATCGATTTACGAAATGTCATTATTCTTACATCCTATCCCGGCGCCTCCGCTGAACGAGTTGAAGCTTTAGTATCTGACGTACTTGAGGATGAGCTGCGCGAGTTGTATGAAATTAAGGAAATTAAGTCTACATCAAAAGCGGGCTTCTCCAGCGTACAGGTTGAATTGCAAGATTGGGTAGACAACTCAACTAACCAGCAAATATTTTCAAAAATCAGAGATAGCCTGGGGAATGCATCGATAAGGCTGCCTGTTGGTGCAAGTAAACCAATTTTAGAAGATAAGCGCGGAACCACTGCGTTTACGATGTTAATTTCCATTGATGCAGAGATGCCCGAGACCACCTCATTGTCAGTTTCAGGAAGGCTCGCCAGTGAGCTAGTGGACAGGTTACGCAACGTGCCAGGCACGGAGCTTGTGCGGTTGTACGGTAATCCAATAGAGGAGGTCTTAGTTGCGATAGACCCTCAAATGCTAGCTTCGGTAGGTTTGAGTGCCAGCCAAGTGAGTGATCGCATCCGCACAGCAGACTCTAAGTTACCAGCAGGAATACTAAGAACAGATCAGAAAAACATCAGAGTACAAGTGGCACAACCGCTCGAAAGTGTGGACATTATTGCGAATATTCCGCTAGTTGCCAAGGACGGTAGTTATTTGCGGCTAGCAGATGTAGCGACTATTGAGCAGTCTTGGCAAACACCTGAGCGTGAGTTTGCTATCGTCGATGGCAAGCGCACGATATTCGTAGCTGCCCGGATGCAAACTACAGTCCGGGTTGACCAATGGACGGAGGCGGTTAAAGCAAAAATTACCGATTTTAATAATGAGTTTGATGGCACTGTGAAAGCCAACATGGTCTTCGAACAAAATGAGTATACGCAGGCTCGACTAAGCGATTTAACCGAAAATTTGTTACTTGGTTCTGTGGTTGTGATGCTAGTTATTCTGGTGTTTATGGGTGCTAAAGCAAGTTGGATCGTCGGTCTTGCTTTGCCGTTATGTGCTGCGTTTGCGATTTTTTCCCTGAGTTTCTTTGATCAACAAATCCACCAAATGTCTATTTTTGGCATTATAATTGCGATCGGCTTATTGATTGATAACGCGATAGTAATTACGGACGAAATCAGATTAAACCTACTTGATCAGAGTCTTACGAGATTGCAAGCACTTGAAAAATCAGTGAAACATCTATTTTCCCCGTTATTGGCTTCGACGCTAACAACGGTATTAGGTTTTATGCCTATTTTTTTATTAACTGGAAATATTGGCGACTTTATTGGCGCTATTGCGATCAGTGTCGTAATGGCATTGCTAGGTTCGTTAGTCATCTCACTGACAATTATTGCTGCGTTAGCAGCTAGGTACCTACCCAGAGATGCTACAAGCGAGCATGCTTGGTATCGTCGCGGTTTGCAAATGCCGGCGGTGTCATATCAATTTTCGCGATTGTTGGGTAGGACAATTAAGCAACCTTTTATGGTATTGTCAGTAATCAGTATTTTTTGCTTATCTGGCTTTGTTCTTTCGCAACAGTTACCCAGCGTTTTCTTTCCAAGTGCAGACAGAGACCAGTTTGAAATTTATGTGTCGTTACCAAATGGTTCCTCAATCAGTGCGACCAAAAAAGTGGCTCAAAGTATTGATTTGCTCATTCGGGATAAACAAGAAGTAAAACAAGTCACTTGGTTAGTAGGTGCTTCCACCCCTTCTATTTATTATAACCAAGTGATGTCACGAGACAATTCACCAGAATTTGCAAATGCTGTTATTACCACCAATTCCATTTCCGAAGCGGCAGTGCTGATACCCATCTTGCAATATGAATTGCAAGATGCTTATCCAAATGTGCGAA
The DNA here is from genome assembly GCA_034112105.1 of Glaciecola sp. Taxonomy (GTDB): domain Bacteria; phylum Pseudomonadota; class Gammaproteobacteria; order Enterobacterales; family Alteromonadaceae; genus Glaciecola. The sequence continues at coordinate 42,877 of JAWUVZ010000012.1, forward strand.
TAGTAGTAAGAGCGTTTGGGCAAGGTCCGCCAATACCAGCACCAATTGAAGTGGACGTATTTGGACCTGACATCAACACACTTAACGCATTAGGTGAGCGAGTCCGGTTCGCAATGACTAAAGTTCCTGGGGTTACTCAAACAATAGCCACAATTACCACCGGCGAGCCAGAGCTGCAATATGACGTGTCTGAAAATGATTCATATCTAGCGCAGTTATCATTAACCGATATTGCTCGGCAACTGCAACTAGCCTTAACTGGAACCATTGGCGGTTCGGTATTACAAGGCACGGAGGAGCTGCCAATTAGAGTGAGAGTGAGCGAGCAGCAACGTAGTGATTTGAAAGAACTCGACGCGATGCCGTTAATGAATCAAGCATTGATTCAAAATAACGCTAGTATCGGTGTGGCTGCTTTAGGCGAATTTACTCTGTTGCCAAGTATGAGTGGTATAACTCGGTTGGACGGTGAACGAGTTAACAAGATACAAGCTTTCTTGTTGCCGGGAGTTCCTGCTATCGACGCAAGTGAACAGCTGCGAGAGTTGTTAGAAAACGGAGATTTCACACTGCCAAAAGGCTATCGACTCAAAATGGCGGGAGATGCCGATGAACAAAAACAAGCCCTGGGCCAATTAGCGACTTACGCGCCTGTATTGTTAGTACTTATGGTAACGGTATTAATTCTTACTTTTAATAGCGTGAGGTTCGCTGCTGTTATCGCAATGGTGGCTATATTATCTGTTGGACTAGGTATGCTCAGCTTATGGGTATCGGGCTTACCCATTGGTTTTAATCCGCTGCTAGGTAGCGCTGGTTTGATTGGCGTAGCAATCAACGGTTCTATCGTAGTCATCGCTGCTATTAATGGTAATGCTAAGGCTAAAAGCGGTGATACTAGGGCCATTGTTGAAGAAACGATGAGTTGCAGTCGCCATATTTTATCGACAACTTTCACCACTGTGGGAGGCTTAATCCCCTTATTGTTATTCTCTCAAGGCTCTTTCTGGCCGCCCCTTGCCGTTGTGTTAGCAGGTGGTGTGGGTTTCTCTGTTATATTGTCATTGTTTTTCACTCCGACAATCATCGCAATGATGTGTAGAATACGTAATAGAAAATTACAAAAACGAGCGTACAAGACTGCGAATGCCTAAATTTCTCCAACAAATTAAAGAATGGTGGCAAACAGATTGTGCTTTTTGCCTGCGTACACGTTATATATTGATATGGGCCTTAATTATGTTGGTATTTTATTTATATGTCTGGAACTGAATCCGAATCCATTTTCATTAAAGCTGCATCATCTCACAATGCAATGACTTCAATTCTCATTGGGTCTGGCTTGATTGGCGTTGGTGCGTTTATGTGCATCCTGTTACCAACACTATTGTTTCTGCCGGGTGTATTTATTATCAGCGGTGGTATTGTCGGCCTTATCATTGGTTTTTTTAAACTAAAAGAGCCAAAACATAGCCTTGAGTTGACCCGCGAACATATCATTTACTATCACAGACGCGGCAAATGGCGCATTTCATGGGAAAACATCCAGCGTATTGATGTGCCTCGAATCACCAAAGGCGTAGAGCAGATTGAACTAGAAATGATTGGCTTTAAACTGCGCAATACAGATACTTTCCTTGATGAGATTTCACCGCGATTAATTACTTATTTATTGATGGAACAACGACCGTTGACTATGCAAAATCGCGATCCGAACTGTGCCTCAGGTCAATGTTATGGTGCCGATATGATTGAGGACGAAAAATTTTTGCGTGCTAGCGGTGAAACAATTAAAGGCATATCTGCAATGTTTGGTAACAGAATGGGAAAGCTTCGGAGTCAGTTAGGCTACGATATTTTTATCTCGACCAACGAAATTGATAGGGATGCGGCGACGTTTATTTCCTTGCTAAAAGATTGCCAAGCGGCGTCGAAGTTATGATCAGTTTAATGTTGAATATTTCTAGCGGTCAAGAAGCTCGCTGGAATATTATAAAGTCTCTTGGTTATTGCTTACACGTGTTTTCGTGCCATCCATCTCTGCTTTTATAGTGCGCCAATGTTCTAGAATAGCCTCGGCCTCCACAAGAAGGGTCGAGATTAATCCTTTCAATGCAGCGTACTGCTTTCGTTTTAAATTACTTTCAGTTTCGTAGCATATTTTTTGAAAACTAGTGGCCCCGGTATATGCGCTAGCGCCGTGAAGTCTATGAATACATTGTTGCAAGGATTCAAAATCTTGTTTTTGCCAGTGTAACAATATATCAACCATGCTCTGAGGCAATATAGCGATAAATCCTTCAAGAAAATCACGAGCGCCTTCATCGCTGCCATTTGCCTTGGTAATTGCAATTTGCCAATTTATTGAGACGTTTTCGGTTTCGCTAAACCCACCTCCTTGGCACCAGATTCTAATAGTGTTAACTAAGGTATCTAAATTAACCGGCTTGGGCAGGTAGTCGTCCATTCCCGAAGACATAAAGCGTTCTTTCTCTTCTGGTAATGCATGTGCCGTGATTGCAATAATGGGGGTTCCCATATTGAGTTCAGTTTGTCGAATATGCTTTGTTGCTTGCAGTCCATCCATAGTTGGCATTTGGATATCCATCAAGATAAGGTCATATTCGTTTTGTTTACACAAACTGAGAGCGTCAGCACCACAAGAGGCGGTATCGAGAGTTATCGGCGAGTCTTTTAACCATGTATCCAGCAGTTTTAAATTTAAAGGCATATCGTCTACTGCTAAAATTCGTGCTGGCGGCAGTGACTTCAGCCCTGACTTAACACTGTTTTTAACTGACTCAATAGATGCTTTGTTTAGCTCGTTAATATTTTTTAAGGTTAATGGTGAGCGAATTACTGCAGGCTGATTAACTCCCCATCGAATTTGGTGGTCCTCAGGCGGGGGACCAGAAAATATAAGTGCAGTTTTGTGAGATTTGATTTTTAACAAACGATTAATAATACTTGTCCTGTGCGCTATATATCGCATTGGCACAGAGGCGAAAATATAGTCAAATAACGTATCTGTCTGTTCAAAAGCCGCTAATGAATCGAATGTGTAAGTGTCAAAACCGAGACTCTTAAGCAGTCTGCATGTCATTTTTCTACTTTGCGGGATAGGGTCATAAATGCCTGCTTTTTTTGCTTCAAAGCAATTCGGTGCCGTTGGTATTACTTGACAATCAAGTGCTTTAAACGGCAGGTTTATCTTAAATTTACTTCCTTTTGAGTAATGGCTCTCAACTTCAATAGTGCCTCTCATTAAAAATGTAAGTTCTTGGCATATAACTAAACCTAAGCCAGTCCCTTGAAAGGATCTATTTAATTCGTCATCAAGTTGATTGAATGGTTTAAATAATTTATTTTGGTCAGCACTACTGATACCTATACCCGTATCCTCAACCTCAATATACAACATGTAATTGTCATCCCCAATGGGTAACGATTTGGCCCGCAAGATTATGTGTCCGTAATTGGTGAATTTTAAAGCGTTATTTAATAGATTACATACCAACTGCTTTAACTTAAAGCTGTCACCTATTAACATTAAAGGCAGTGTATCAATATCAAACATGAACTCTAATTGTTTTAAATGCGCGGGCTTCGCAATTAAGCTTGCAATATCTTCGAATATCTCGAGTGGCGAAAATGGCTTTTGATTAATAGTCAGTTTGCCGGCTTCCATCTTAGAAAAGTCGAGGATGTCATTCACAATAGTCAATAAGTCGGACGCAGCGCTGTTGATAATGTGTATATGTTCATCGCGTTCGGTTTCATTGGTGCTGCCTTTCAACTCATGGCTAAAGCCGATAATGGCATTCAATGGTGTTCGAATTTCATGTGACATGTTTGCTAAAAACCGACTCTTAACGTCGCTTGCCTTGACGGCATCTCTGCGAGCGATATTCAAGTGAACATTTTGCTCTTCAATTTGCAGAAAGTTGTTTTCGGCATCGTTTGATGCTTGATGGATTTCTAATTCGAGATTGAATCTAACTTTCAGAATTATGGCTAACACGAAACATAAGGTTTGTGCCAACAATGCAGCTTGAAATACGTAGGTTGTAAAATAATTAACAGGTAACTTACCCGCAATAAATAGTGAGCTAATAAGTGAGCCTAAAGTTAAAAATAGCCAACCGGCCAAGACTATTTTGGCAGGTGAAAATGACTGGTTTATATTTCTTATCGTGAACATAATGTTCGCAAGTAGCGCAAGAAAACCAACAATTAGGACAAAGAGTGCTTGTCCAAACTCGCTAAACCAGCCACATAATACAATAATAAAAGTCAGTGTAAGTATTAAAAATAGTAGTTTCAATCCTAAATAGCTTGCACTAAAGCTAGTCGGTTTGGGTAGAAATGTTAGCGTAAATAAACTCGCTGCCGCACAAACGAAGGGTATAAGCATGTCTGCGCTTTTAAAGAAACTCAATGCGTACCATTGTTTTGGTAATAATTGAACATGTCCACTCCATACCATTTGCCATAAAAATAATAAGCAAATAATAGTAAACAACACAATTGCACTAAGCTCTCTTTTATCGATCAGTACGCCTATGCAATAAAGAGCAGTAACCAGCAAGGCGCCATAGAAAATTCCCCAAATTAAATAATCTAAGAGAGTCTCATGTTGAAGCTGTTGCTCACTCATCAATCGCACCGGAGCAATTATGGGGTTGCGTTTAGCTTTGACGAATAAGTAGACTTGATATGTTCGTTCAGTATCGAGCACAACCTTAAATGTTGGAGTGCGATAGAATTGACTGTTTTGCTCGCGACCACTACTGATTTTTTGCAGCACTTCCTTATTCGATACTAGGTAGAAATCTACCTGGTCCAGTTGAGAGAAGTTAATATTAATAATCCAGTTGCGGCTGTCTGATAAGTTAGTTACTTCGCCATACAACCAAACACCCTTGGGGTTGAAACCATAATTAGGGATGTCGTAACTCTCAGAAGAGAGATTAGTGCGGCTTAATTTGAACTCATCAAAGCTCAATGCACGGCCTTGTTGAGGGTATACAGCAATAACAGACGAAATATCCAGTTCAGATGAATCGTTTGTTAGTTTGATCGTCTCAATGGCTTGTGCATAAAATGCTAAGACTAGTAGCGTCAACGCCAATAAGGCGCGTATTTTTGTGAGTTTACACACAAGAATTGTTATGCTTAATGCAAAAATAATATAACATGATGCTAATATAGATTCTGCTGCATCATATGTACAGTCTGTTTGCCAGTGAATGGCATAGTAACGGAGCAGTTTTTTGATTTTATCCAATTAAAATAAATAAAAGTCGATTATGAGCAATGAAATAACCATTAATACTGACGGTATTGAACAACTACCGTTAAGTCGGTTTGCTGAAGACGCATACCTCAACTATTCCATGTATGTCATCATGGACAGAGCATTACCGCATGTCGGTGACGGTCTTAAGCCTGTGCAAAGGCGAATTATCTATGCTATGTCTGAGCTCGGCCTGAGTAACAACGCCAAATACAAAAAGTCAGCCAGAACGGTTGGTGATGTTTTGGGTAAGTTCCACCCACATGGTGATTCGGCGTGTTATGAAGCGATGGTGCTAATGGCACAGCCGTTTTCATATCGATATCCATTAGTTGATGGCCAAGGTAACTGGGGCGCCCCCGATGATCCTAAATCTTTTGCTGCCATGCGCTATACGGAATCGCGACTCAGCAAATTCAGTGAAATATTATTGACTGAATTAGGTCAAGGTACCGCGGACTGGCAGCCAAACTTTGACGGTACTTTAAACGAACCCAAGGTCTTACCAGCGCGGCTTCCGCATATTCTGCTTAATGGTATTACCGGTATTGCCGTCGGTATGGCGACCGATGTTCCTCCTCATAATGTGCGTGAAGTAGCCAATGCTTGTGCATTGCTGCTTGATAATAGTCGTGCTGAACTGAGCGAATTGTTAGAACATGTACAAGGCCCTGATTACCCAACTGACGCTGAAATTATTACCCCGCGCAGTGACAGACAAAAAATTTATGAAACAGGCCGTGGTTCAATTAAAATGCGTGCCGTTTACCATGAAGAAAGTGGCGATATTATAGTTACCGCGCTTCCCCACCAAGTTTCTGGTGGTAAAGTGCTAGAGCAAATCGCGGGTCAAATGCAGGCTAAAAAATTGCCAATGGTTAGCGATTTACGTGACGAATCAGATCATGAAAATCCAACGCGTTTGTTAATTACACCACGTTCTAATCGCGTTGATATCCATCAGCTTATGCAGCACTTATTTGCTACAACCGATTTAGAAAAGAGCTATCGTGTAAACATCAACATGATAGGTCTTGATGGCCGTCCACAAGTTAAAGACCTGCGCTCTATTTTAACCGAATGGCTAGTATTCAGGAAAGATACGGTAACGCGCCGTTTGCAATATCGATTAGACAAAATACTCGCGCGCCTACACATTCTTGAAGGTTTGCTTATTGCATTTTTGAATATTGATGAAGTTATTCACATTATTCGTACAGAAGACAAGCCCAAGCCTTTCTTGATGGAGAGGTTTACACTCACAGATACGCAAGCTGAAGCGATCCTTGAATTAAAACTCCGTCACTTAGCGAAGCTTGAAGAATTTAAGATAACGGGTGAGCAAGAAGAGTTGGCTAAAGAGCGCGACGCTTTACAGTTGTTATTGGGTTCTGAGCGTCGCTTAAAAACACTTATCAAGAAAGAACTTTTAGCAGATGCACAAACATATGGTGATGACCGTCGCAGTCCTATTGTTGAGCGCGCAGAATCAAGAGCCATTTCTGAGAAAGAGCTTGTTCCATCTGAAGCTGTCACTGTCGTGGTTTCCGATAAAGGTTGGGCGCGCTGTGCAAAAGGCCATGACATTGATGTCGAAGGTCTAAGTTATAAATCGAGTGATAAATTCCTTTGCAGTGCCAAAGGCCGAAGTACGCAACTTGTCGCTTTTATTGACTCCTCAGGTCGGACATTTTCTTGTGACGCACACGCACTGCCTTCAGCTCGAAGTCAGGGTGAACCTTTAACCGGGCGCTTTAGCATTGTGGGTGGTGAAAATATAGAACATGTCGTCATGGCCGCCGATGATCAACAATATCTCTTTGGCTCCGATGCTGGTTATGGATTTGTTGGTCAGTTTTCTGACATGCTAAGTAAGGCTAAAGCAGGTAAAGCGTTTGTTTCATTGCCAAGCGCAGCAAAAGTTATTCGCCCGCAAGCGGTCACTAATGTGCAAACCGACTGGTGCTTATGCATTTCCAATGAAGGCAGAATGTTGCTGTTCCCACTCAAAGACCTACCGGTGTTAAGCAAAGGAAAAGGCAATAAGTTAATCAACATTCCGTCTGCTAAAGTCAAAACTAGAGAAGAGTATTTAACGGTCTTAACCGTTGTACCTGACGGCGCTGATATCAAGGTGTTTGCAGGTAAGCGAGGAATGACCTTAACTGCTAATGACCTAACTCATTACCAAGGCGAACGTGGCCGCAGAGGGAACAAGTTACCACGGGGACTGCAGCGGGTAGACTCAGTTGAAATAGAATATTCAAAAGCAGCTGGTGGGCCAAAAAATTCTGACCAACAAGTTGAAGAAGGAAATAACGACGAACCTACTAATGAATAGTAGGGTTCGTCCCTTCATT